>JAJZTS010000081.1 GCA_021848725.1 Pseudomonadota bacterium | reverse complement strand
GCGCAAGCCGAGACCCCGGCCGATTTCCTGAATGGCTATGCCCAGGACGCCCGGGCCACCAACCCCGACTTCCGCGGCTTCTCCGCCCAGAACGGCGAGCAGTTCTTCAAGACCCGTCATCGCGCCGACTGGAGTTGTTCCAGCTGCCACACCGACCGTCCCACCCAGACCGGCCGTCACGCCACCACCGGCAAACGTATCGAACCGCTTGCCCCGCCGGCCAACGCCAAGCGCTTCACCGATCGGCGGCATGTCGAGAAATGGTTCAAACGCAATTGCTACGATGTCCTCGACCGGGCCTGCACCACTCAGGAAAAAGGCGATGTCCTCAGTTACCTGATGAGCGCAAAACCATGAAGGAGACCGCCATGCGCCGCCCACTGTCCACTTGCCTTGGCCTTGGCCTTGGCCTTGGCCTTGGCCTTGGCCTTGGCCTTGGCCTTGGCCTCAGCCTCTGCCTCGCCATCCTCTGCCCGCAGAGCGTCCAAGCCGACGCCCTGCGTAGCGCAGGCCACAACGCCACTTGGCAGAAGGAATGCGGCGCCTGCCACGTCGCCTATCCGCCTCACTTGCTGCCGGCCGCGTCCTGGCGTGAGACGATGGGCTCGCTCGAGCGCCACTTCGGCACCGATGCCAGCCTGGAGCCGGCGCAGGCCAAGGAAGTCCTGGATTTCTTGACGGCCTACGCCGGCCGTCGGCCGGCCGTCGGTAAAGACGGCAAACCGTTGCTGCGCCTTACCGAGACCGCCTGGTTCCGGCACGAACATGATGAAGTGCCGGCCCGGTTGTGGAAAGATAGCCGGGTGAAACACCCTTCGAATTGCGCGGCCTGCCACCGCGACGCCGAATCCGGCGACTTTAGCGAACGCCGCCTACGGCTGCCGAAATAGGAATAAAGACGATGCAAAGCGTATCCAAGGTTTTAGTCTGGGATGTCCCGACCCGGGTCTTCCACTGGCTGCTGGCCGCCTGCTTTCTCGGCGGCTGGCTCACGGCCGAATCCGAGCACTGGCGACTCGCACATAACGCCTTCGGCTATGCGCTGTTCGGTCTGATCGGCTTCCGCCTGATCTGGGGTCTGGCCGGCAGCCGCTATGCCCGATTCAAATCCTTTCTGTTCAGCCCAGCCGAAACCTTGGCCTATCTCAAATCCATGCTGACCAGCCGACCCAAGCATTACCTAGGCCACAACCCGGCCGGTGCGCTCGCGATCTTCGGTCTGCTCGGCTTGGGTCTGTTCAGCGCCGCCTCCGGCATCGCGCTGGACTACGATCTGGCCAACGAATGGGTCGAAGAGATACACGAGGCCGGCGCCCATGCCATGCTCATCTTGGTCTTCGCGCATATTGCCGGCGTGGCGCTGGGCAGCCTGCAACACCGGGAAAACCTCGCCCGCGCGATGGTCACCGGTTACAAGCTCGGCGCGACCGGCAGCGGCATCCGTCGCAGCCATCTGATGATCGGGCTATTGCTGGCGGCGGCCGTGGCGGGTTTTTGGATCATCTACCCCAACACGGCCGTACCGCCGACGGACAGTGGCCGTCACGTGCAATCCGAACAGCACGACTGACTGAAGGGCACGCGAACATGCGCCTGCTGGTAGTCGAGGACGACGCCTTGCTCGGCGATGCCGTGCAAAACGGCCTGCGCCAAGCGGGTTATGCCGCCGACTGGGTGCGCGACGGTGTGGCTGCCGACAGTGCGCTCGATGCCGAGACCTATGCCGCGCTGGTGCTCGACCTTGGCCTGCCCAAGCGTTCCGGTCTGGACGTGCTGCGCCGCTTGCGCAACAGGAACGATCACACGCCGGTGCTCATCCTCACCGCTCGCGACGCGATCGAAGACCGCATCCAAGGGCTCGATGCCGGCGCCGACGACTATCTGGTGAAACCCTTCGACATGGGCGAGCTCGCCGCCCGGTTGCGCGCGCTGATCCGCCGCGCCGGCGGCCAACCCGCGCCGATGCTCAAGGCACAAGGGGTCGAACTCGACCCGGCCGGCCATCGGGTTTATTACCAAGACCAGCCGGTAGAACTGTCGGCCCGCGAATTCGCCCTGCTGCATGCGCTGCTGCTCAATGCCGGCCGCGTGCTCACCCGCACCCAGATCGAAGAGGCCCTCTATGCCTGGGGCGAAGAGATCGAGAGCAATACGGTCGAGGTCTATGTCCACCACTTACGCCGCAAGCTCGATGCCGGCTTGATCGAGACGGTGCGCGGCGTCGGTTACCTCATTCGCAAAGCCCCCCATGCTTGACCACGGCCTATCCTTGCGCGCGCGCCTGGTTCTGCTGGCACTAGCCGCCATCATCGCCGTCTGGCTCGGCACCGCCTGGCTGACCTATCGCGATGCCCGCGCCGAGTTCGACGATCTGCTCGATGCCCATCTGGCCCAAGCGGCCTCGCTACTGGTGGCCCAGGCCACACACGAATTGGACGAAGAATTCGATCTGGAACATACCCCGAATGCGGGCCACTATGCCCGCAAGGTCGCTTTCCAAATCTGGCAGGATGGCAAGCTGCGTCTGCATTCCTTGCATGCCCCCGCCACGGCGCTGGCCGACCGGACCGAAGGCTTCAGCGAATGCGAGATCGACGGTCAACGCTGGCGGGTCTACTCCACCCGCGATGCCGAGCGCCATATCCAGATCCACGTTGGCGAGCGGCTCGACATCCGCGACAAGCTCGCCGTCGAACTCGCCGAAAACCTGCTGCGCCCGCTGCTGTTCGGCCTGCCCGTGCTGGCCGCCCTGATCTGGTTGGCCGTGCGCCACGGCCTGCGCCCCTTGGCCACCCTCGCCGCGCAAGTTGCCGCACGCCAGCCGAACAATCTCTCGCCCATCGAGATCGGCCACCACCCGGCCGAGACCCGGCCGCTGATCGAGCGGCTGAATGCCCTGTTTGTCCGCCTCGGCCGCTCCTTGGAACAGGAGCGCCGCTTCACCGCCGATGCCGCCCACGAATTGCGCACACCGCTGGCCGGCATTCGCGCCCAGGCCCAGGTCGCGCTCGGCGCGAACGACGCGGCCGCGCGCAATCGCGCCCTGCTCGCCGCTATTCAAGGTTGCGACCGGGCCACGCACCTGGTCGAGCAGTTGCTCACCTTGGCCCGCATCGACGCCGCCGGAAACACGCCGATGGAAACCGTTTCCTTGCCCAGCCTGGCCCGCGAAGTGCTGGCCGAGCTCGCGCCACAGGCATTGGCCAAGGGCGTCGAGATCGAACTTGCCGATGGCGAAGAGCGCCAAGTTCCCGCGCAAGCGGCTTGGCTGCGTATCCTACTCAGAAACCTGCTGGACAATGCCGTGCGCTACAGCGGCAAAGGTGACACCGTGCGCGTCGAGATCGGCCACGACCAGGGCCGCATTGCGCTGTGGGTGATCGATACCGGCCCCGGCATCCCCGAGGCGGAACGGGCCCAGGTGCGCGAACGCTTCTACCGCGTGCTGGGTACTGGCGAGGATGGCAGCGGCCTCGGCCTATCCATCGTCCAGCGCATCGCCGAAGCGCACGGCGCCGAACTGCGGCTGCTGCCCGGCAACAACGGCCGGGGTTTGAAGGCAGGGATCGTGTTCGGGGCCTGAGCGAAAGCAAACGCATCCGTCATGCCCGCGCAGGCAGGCATGACGAAGTGAAGGGCAACCGCTATTCAGGCGTCGCCCAAGGCAGTGGCGATCAGCTCGTCCAACTGCTGCTTGTGCACGCTGTGATAGCCCGTGGCAGGCGAGGCCGATTCCGGCCGGCCGGCATAGTGCACCGGCTTGCCGCTCAACTGGCGCAGGTGATAGGCCATGAAGCGCCAGGCCCCTTGATTCTTCGGCTCATCCTGGGCCCACACGATCTCCCTGGCATTCGGATAGCGCGCCAGCTCCGCTTGAATCTCGGCATCGGCCAAGGGATAGAACTGCTCGATACGCAAGAGCGCGACGCGATCGAACCCGCGCTCCTTGCGCGCATGGGCCAAATCGAAATAAACCCGGCCGCTGCAGAACACCAGCCGCGTCACCTGGGCCGCCTCGATCGCGGCATCGGCCTCGCCCAGCACGGGTCGGAAACCGCCGTGCGCCAAGTCCGCCAGACTGGACGTGGCATCGGGATGGCGCAGCAAGCTCTTCGGCGTGAAGCAGATCAACGGCTTGCGATAGGGCCGGCGAACCTGGCGACGCAACAAATGGAACAACTGGCCCGGCAGGCTGGGCTGCACGACCTGGATGTTGTCCTCGGCCGCCAGTTGCAAATAGCGCTCGATGCGGGCGGAGGAATGTTCCGGCCCCTGGCCCTCGTAGCCATGCGGCAGATAGAGCACCAGGCCGTTGAGCCGCCCCCACTTGGCCTCGCCGGCCGCGATGAACTGGTCGATCACCACCTGGGCGCCGTTGGCGAAATCGCCGAACTGCGCCTCCCAGATCGCCAGCTCGTTCGGCGCCGAACTGGCATAGCCGTATTCGAAGCCGAGCACCGCCTCTTCCGACAGCAGCGAATCGACCACCAGGAAATGGGCCTGCTCGCGGCCGAGGTTTTGCAAGGGGATATGCACGCCGGCGTCCCAGCGTTCGCGCTGCTGGTCGTGCAGCACGGCATGGCGGTGGAAGAAGGTGCCGCGGCCGGAGTCCTGCCCGGTCAGCCGAACGCCATGGCCTTCGGTCAGCAGGCTAGCGAAGGCCAGGGCCTCGGCCATGCCCCAATCGAGCGGCAGACCGCCCTCGGCCATCTGGCGGCGGCTTTGCATGACCATGATCACCCGTGGATGCAGCGTGAAATCAGCCGGCTCGTGGGCGATGCGCAAACCCAGTTCGCGCAGGCGCTCGACCGGCACCGCCGTGTCGGCCGCGGTGCGCCAAGCGTTGCCGCGATAGGGCCGCCAATCGGCGATGTACGGCGTATAGGGCCGGTCCTGCGTGGCCGGCATGGCCTCGATCTCCCGCTTGCAGCGCTCGATCAGCGCCTCGCCCTCCTCCGCCTGCAACCAGCCGTGCGCCTGCAGGTGCTGCGCATACAGCGCACGGGTGCCGGGCAAATCGCGAATCTTCCGGTACATCAAAGGCTGGGTCACCATCGGCTCGTCCTGCTCGTTGTGGCCCAAGCGGCGGTAGCAGAGCAGGTCGATGGCGATGTCGTGACGGAAGGCCATGCGGTAATCGAGCGCGATGCGCGCGGCCATCAGCACCGCCTCGGGGTCGTCGCCGTTCACGTGCAGCACCGGCGCCTCGACCATCTTCATCACGTCGGTGCAATACAGGCTGGAGCGGGTGTCGCGCGGGTCGGAGGTGGTGAAACCGATCTGGTTATTGACGATGAGATGCAGGGTGCCGCCGGTCGAAAAGCCGCGCGTGGCCGACATCGCCAGGCCTTCCATCACCACGCCCTGGCCGGCGAAGGCGGCGTCGCCGTGGATCAGCACCGGCATCACCTGGCTGCCGTCCAGGTCGCCGCGCTTTTGCTGTTGCGCCCGCACCCAGCCCTGCACCGCCGGATTGACGATCTCCAGGTGCGAGGGGTTGAACGCCAGCGCGAGGCGAATGCTGCCGGCCGCCGTGTCCACCTCGCGGGCATAGCCCAAGTGGTATTTCACGTCGCCGGTCGAAGCGCCCTCCGAGACGAGATTGGCCTCCTCGGCGAACAAGGCCAGCGCGGAGCGGCCCAGCACGTTGTGCAGCACGTTGAGCCGGCCGCGATGGGCCATGCCCAGGCCGATCTCCTTGATGCCGGC
>JAJZTS010000025.1 GCA_021848725.1 Pseudomonadota bacterium | reverse complement strand
TTTTCCACCGGCCGCGAAGGCCCGATGGTGCAGATCGGCGCCTCGATCATGCACGCCATCGGCGAGCGCCTGCCCAAGCGGCTGCAGGTCAGCCGGCCGCACCTGCTGGCCGCCGGCGGCGCGGCCGGCATCGCCGCCGCCTTCAACACGCCGCTGGCCGGCATCCTATTCGCGATCGAGGAACTGAGCCGCGGCATCGAAAACCGCATGAGCGGCCTGATCATCACCGCCATCGTCATATCCGGCATCGTCGCCCAGGCCTATTTCGGCAATTACACCTACTTCGGCTGGCTCAACACCAGTGGCCTGGACAATCCCCACCCCATCGGCCTGATGCTCGCCGCCGCCCTGGTCTGCGGCGTGGCCGGCGGCCTGTTCGCCCGCCTCTCCATCCTGGCCGCCAGCGGCCTGCCCGGCCGGCTCGGCCATTGGCGCGCGCATCGCCCTGTGCTGTTCGCCGCCGGCTGCGGCCTGCTGATCGCCTGCATCGGCTGGCTGTCGAGCGACCTCACCTATGGCACCGGCTACGGCGAGGCCAAGCACATGCTGATGGATCCGGACGAACAGAATATCCCGTGGCACTTCGGCCTGGACAAGTTCGCCGCCACGCTGATCTCCTTCGCCAGCGGCGTGCCCGGCGGCATCTTCGCACCGTCGTTGTCGATCGGCGCCGGCCTCGGCCAGAACCTGCACTTCCTCGCCGGCGACAACGACACCCTGGCCGCGATGTCGAGTGCGCTATGCATGGCCGGCTTCCTCGCCGCCGTCACCCAAGCGCCGATCACCGCCTTCGTCATCGTGATGGAAATGATCGACGGCTACGAACTGGTCATCGACTTGATGATCGTCGCGCTGCTCGCCTCGGTGATCTCCCGTGCAATCAGCCCGCCGCTCTACCGCAGCCTGGCCACGCTTTATTTGCGCCACGCCAGCAGCGCAGCAGACGCCCCCGCCAAGGCGGGGAGCGCCCCGCCCACCTGACAGCGGCCCGTCTTGCCCACCCCCGCTCTTCATCGGCCATGAATACCGGCGATCATGGCCATGCCACCGGCGCGGTGACTTGCCGGCCTGGCTGCGCTGCCTGTTGCATCGCGCCCTCGATCACCTCGCCGATCCCCGGCATGCCGGAGGGCAAATCGGCCGGGGTGGCTTGCGTGCAACTCACCGCCGACCTGCGCTGCGCCTTGTTCGGCGATGCACGCCGGCCGGCATTTTGCGCGGGCCTGCAACCCTCCACTGAAATGTGTGGCGACGACCGCACGCAAGCACTGGTTTGGCTGACCGCGCTCGATCGCGCCACTCGGCCCTGACGCTGCAAAGTCGTCATTGGGCAGGCACAATAGCGCCATGGACAAACCCCTGCGCTGCGAGCTGATCTCGTGGAACCGCTTCGCCGGCCTGTGCCGCACGCTGGCCTACAAGATTCACACGGCCGGCTACCAGCCCGATTTGATCGTGGCGATCGCGCGCGGCGGTTATGCGCCGGCCCGGGTGCTGGCCGATTACTTCGACGTAATGAACGTCGCCAGCATCAAGGTCGAACACTACAAGGGGCCGCGCCAGATAGTCGAGGCGCGCATCCGTCACCCGCTGCCGGCCAACATCGAGGGCCGGCGGGTGCTGATCGTGGACGATGTCAGCGACACCGGCGACACCTTCGAGGTCGCGATCCCGCATATCCGCGAACACCTGCCCGGCGCCGAAATCCGCACCGCGGTTTTGCTGCACAAGGCGGCCTGCCCGGTGCTGCCGGACTTCTGGGCGAAGAAGGTGACGAAGTGGCGCTGGATCATCTACCCGTGGGCTGTGATCGAAGACCTGGGCAGCTTTCTGCGCGCCGCGCCAAGGCCGATTAAGACCGTCGCTGCCTTCGATAACTTCCTGCGCACTCGGCATCACCTACAAGTGCCCAAGCGAACCTTGCAGGGCGTGCTCGATCTCTCGCAGCACGCCGCTGGCCCAAGCCCAAGGACGCACGCCTAAGCGAGCGATCGGGCATTTGATACCCATAGCGCAGGTGTACTAGAATTCGTCGCCGATATCCCATTCCCGTCGCATATGCCACGGGCAATGCACAAGCCAACCCCGAGTCAGCTTGCTTACCTATGGTGCCTCATGCCCTTCCTGTTTCGCTTGCTCGCTGCCGCCTGGCTTTTGGCGATGTCAATCACGCCCGCACAGGCCCTCACCAGTTCATTGGAGCTATGCAACCAGACCAGCAATCAGGTATACCTGGCGCTGGGGTTTCCGCTTGATGCCAACGGCAGCCAAATGGCGGCGCGGGGCTGGTACAGCCTGGATGCGGGCAGTTGCAAAACGGTCTATAGCGGCCCGCTGACCGCACGCTATTTCTACATCTTCGGCCTGGATGGCGCATCCCGAAACTGGGTGGGCGATAGCGGTGACCCCAGCTTCTGCATGTCGGAAAATGCCTTCGACAACCTGCTCAGCACCGACAGTTGCAGTGAGGCCGACCAATTTCGCGGCCGCTTTTTGACCATCGACTCCGGCGGCAGCACAGTCAAAGGCAAACACACCTTTTTGCTGACCGCAAAAAAAACCGGGGCGATTGCACTGGGCAAGGCCGATGCCTCCGGGGTTACCGCCACCATCACGCCGGGTTCGGACGAGATAGGCCGGGATGCCTCTGTCTGGATGGCCGCCAAACTCGGCGACACGCTATTCGTGCGACACAATATGAGCGAGGCCAGTTGGGCGCCCTATCTCGGCGGCAAGCTCCCGACCGCCTTGCTATTGAACAATCTCTCCACGCCGGCGACGGTCAGCGTCATCGAGTCCGACATCAGCAGTTTTGCCGGACTGGAGTTTTACGTCGCCTATGGGGTCACGGAAGCGGACATCCAGAAACCGGGGCATTTGGAAAAAATCCATACGGTACCGGCCCTGCCGGTAGCACCGGCAAACCCGCTGACCGGCCTGACCATTACCTGCTCGGCGAAGATCGGGGATGTCACCAACGGGGTTGCCGGAAAGGGCATTTGCGGCGCGACTGCCAACTACAAAAACGGCACGAGCAAGGATTTGGCCGACAGTTCCGCGCTTACCTGGAGCACGAGCCCCTCCGGTTATCTAGCTGTTAGTGCAGATGCCGGCGGTGGGCCATTGTTTACGCTGAACAGCCTGCGCACCATCACCGATTATCTGAACGTGACGGTCACGGCAAACTATAGCGAGGGCGGCGTCAGCAAAACGGCCAGCAAGGTCGTCAGCGTGCAGCACAACATGATTCCGAACTGTTTGGGCTTGAGCTGCGCCTGCGTTGCCCCGAACATCGTTACCGGCAATTATTGTGTCGCGCCCAAGCCGACCTGCGTCGCGCCGCAAATCCTGCAAAACAATGTTTGCGTCGACCCGCCGACCTGCGTCGCCCCCCAAGTCCTGCAAAACGGCGCGTGCGTGACACCGGCCCCGACCTGCACCGCACCCGAGGTGCTTGAGGGCGGTGTTTGCGTGACGCCGCCACTGAAGTGCACGGCGCCACAGGTGCCAGACAATGGGGTCTGCGTCACACCGACCGTGACCTGCAGCAAGTTCATGGTCTATCACAACGGAACCTGCAATTACCCCTTGGAATTCGACCCCAGAGGGTTCCCGACCACCGGCTTCCGCAACATGTGCAATGGCTGGGTGTATGTCCCGAATGGTCCCTGCGTCAAAGAAGAGGCCTACATCCGCAGCGCGGAGTCCTGCGGCATGACCGGCAGCAATACTATTTATGCCTCGAGCCTTCTGGTCTATTACCGTTGCCTCGCCGCCAACAGCAGCGGCAGTTTCAAGCAGCAATACGAGACGCAGCTATACGACTACCAGAAGACCTATCTGGTGTGCGCCACCGGCTATCACGTCGAGAACAAGCACTGCGTCAAGGACGGGCCGGTCTGCACCATCCAGAACGGGGCCTGCGTCTACCCGACCCCCAACTGCACACCGCCGCAAGTGGCGCAAAACGGCGTTTGCGTGGAACCGGCTACCGTCACCACCGGGAGCACGAGCGGGACAAGCGGGACCGGGAACTCATCCAGCAATGTCGTCATCGACAGCGACGGCTGCTATCAATCGCCGTCGTGGGCACTGGAGGTCGTCAAGACCTCAAACAGCAGCGGCGAGTTCAAGGTGACGTACAGAAACGCCTCGACCCAGGGGATATACCTGTCCTTTAGCAATGAACGGGCCGACGGGACCTGGGATAGCGGCGCCGACCACCTTGGCCCCGGTAAATCGACTACCTGGTGGACAGCAGGCGGTACCGGTCGTTACAAGGCAAGTTGGGTCGGCTCCAGCAAGTGGGAATCGGACTGGGTTTGTAACGACGGGCGCGTTACCGCCAATTCGCTCCAAGGCCCCTGACCAGGATGGGAGGCGCACACCCCAAGCGGCCGACAGACACGCCACCCGCCGAGGTTCCATGTGAGTCGCAGCTATAATCGGACCTTTCGCTAGCCAAGCCACCATGGACTCCCTGTTACTGCTCAAGGCCGCTACCCTCGGCATCGTCGAAGGCCTGACCGAATTCCTGCCAATCTCGTCGACCGGCCACCTGATCTTGGTCGGCCAGTTGCTCGACTTCAACGACGAGAAAGGCAAGGTGTTCGAGATCGCGATCCAATTCGCCGCGATCCTGGCCGTGGTCTGGGCCTATCGCACCCGCTTGGGCCATGCCTTGGTCAGCCTACAGCGCGAACCGACCTCGCGCCGTTTCGCCTTGAACCTGATCGTCGCCTTCCTGCCCGCCGCCGTGCTCGGCTTCCTGTTCATCAAGCAGATCAAGACCTATCTGTTCAATCCACTGGTGGTGGCCACCGCCTTTATCGTCGGCGGCCTGTTGATCCTGTGGGCCGAGCGGCGGAAGCACACGGTCCGGGTACAGGAGGTCGACGACATGGATTGGCGCGACGCGCTGAAGGTCGGCTTCGCCCAGGCCGTGGCGATGATTCCCGGCACCTCGCGCTCGGGCGCCACCATCATCGGCGGCCTGTTCTTCGGATTGAGCCGCAAGGCGGCGACCGAGTTCTCGTTCTTCCTCGCCATTCCGACCATGTTCGCGGCGACGCTGTACGACGTGTACAAGCACCGCGACTTGTTCAGCCTGGGCGATCTGCCGCTGTTCGCAGTCGGCGGCATCGCCTCCTTCGTCAGTGCCCTGCTCGCGGTGCGCGGCCTGATCCGCTACATCAGCCGGCACGACTTCACCGCCTTCGCCTGGTATCGCATCGGCTTCGGCATTCTGGTTTGGGCCAGCGCCTATTTCGGTTGGGTGGAGTGGAGCGCCGGCTAACCGGGCAGCCCGATCTGGAATTCGGTGCCCCGGCTGGGTTCCGATGTCACCGCAATACGGCCGCCTAACTCGTCGACGATGGCACGCACGGCATCGAGACCGATGCCCATGCCGGCGATGTGATTCGTTTCTGCCGATGTACTGAAGCCGGGTGCGAAGATCAGTTCGAACGCATCTTCGACGACCGGCAAACCCAACGACCCCGCCCGTGCCTTGACCGCTACGGGGTCGATGCCGGCACCGTCGTCGCTAACGACGATCGTCACGCGATCGGCATCGCGCCTGCTCATCAGCTCGATCTCACCCGCTGCCGGTTTGCCCAAGGCCCGGCGGCACTCCGGCGGCTCGATGCCATGCGCCACCGCATTACGCACCAAGTGTTCCAAGGCCGGCGCCAAGGCGGCGAGCAGACGACGCTCGATATAGACATCGTTATCCTGGCAGTGCAGATGCACTTGCTTGTGCAAGTCCAGGGCAGCTTGGTCGGCCACCCGCTGCAGCCGGCCGAGTAGCGACTCGACGCTCGCTTCCGGAGTCTCGTCGTCACTCGTATCGATCGACGCCGTCGCGGCCGGCAAGGCCCGCAACGCATCGATTTGCTGCAACACCGTGCGGTAACCCTCTCGCATCGCCGCCTGGTCGGCCGGCTCACCGGCAACCAAGGCCTTGGCCTGCAACTCGATGCGATGCACGGTCTCGCCCAGCGCCAGCGCCCCGGTCATGCGCGCGGTGCCTTTGAGCGTATGCAGATTGCGCTGCAAGCGACGCAGGGCGTCGACGTCGGCCAGGCCTTGCTCGATCTGGCTCAGGCCGATGTCGATGCGTGGCAGCAATTCGGTCGCTTCGGCCAAAAAGACCGGCAGCAGCTTCAGGTCGAGTTCATCCTGGCCGACGTTCATCGCAGCTTCAAAATTCCACCATCTCGAAGTCTTCTTTGCGCGCACCGCACTCCGGACACGTCCAATTCGGCGGCACATCCTCCCAGCGCGTGCCCGGCGCGATGCCGTCATCGGGCCAGCCGGCCTCCTCGTCGTAGATCAATCCGCAGATCAGGCACACCCATTTGCGATACTCCATGTCTCGGCCTCGTCATCGGCATGTACTAGAATGTGCATTCTGCCCCAAGCGCCAGCCGCCACCAACCAAGATGCCACCCACCAACCTCGCCACCGTGTTGAGTTTTGCCGCCACCGACCCAACCTGCGGTGCCGGCCTGCATGCCGACGTCTTGACCCTCGCCGCCCTGGGTTGCCACCCGCTGGCGGTAGTCACCGCCGTGACCGTGCAGGACTCGGTCGGTGTCGAGGACTTTCTGACCCTTGAAGCGGAATGGATCGTCGACCAAGCGCGCAGCGTGCTGGAAGACATCCCGGTCGCCGCATTCAAGGTCGGCATGCTCGGCAGCGTCGAAGCCGTGATGGCGGTAGCCGAGATCGTGTCGGACTACCCGGACGTGCCTTTGGTGCTCGACCCCGTACTGAGTTCGGGCCGCGGCGACGAGCTGGCCAGCGAACATTTGATCGACGCGCTGAAAGACATGCTGTTGCCGCAAACCACCTTGATCACGCCGAACACGCTGGAGGCGCAGCGGCTGGCGATCGACGAGGGCATGGACAACGAGGCGCCGGATGCCGAGGAATGCGCCGAACGCCTGCTCGATATGGGCTGCGAATTCGTGCTGATCACCGGCTCCCATGCGCAGACGCCGCAAGTGATCAACACCCTGTACGGTGCCGAAGGCGCGGTGCAATCGCTGGCCTGGGATCGCCTGCCACAGAGCTATCACGGCTCCGGTTGCACGCTGGCCACAGCCATCGCCGGCTTCCTGGCCCAAGGCGGCGACCTGCTCGACGCGGTACGCCAGGCCCAAGAGTTCACCTATCAAACCCTGCAACATGCCTATCGCCCTGGCATGGGCCAACACCTGCCGGATCGTTTTTTCTGGGCGCGCGACGAGGGCGATGACAACGCTTAGAGGCCTGTACGCGGTCACGCCGGATTGGAACGACAGCAAGCATCTGTTGGCGATTACTGAGGCCATCTTGGCCGGCGGCTGCCGCATCGTGCAATACCGCAACAAGACCACCTCCGACTGCCACCGCCAAGAGCAAGCCGGCGCCCTGCGCGCGCTGACCCGGCGCCATGGCGCGCTGTTGATCGTCAACGACTTCATCGATCTGGCCCTACAGGTCGAGGCCGACGGCGTCCATCTGGGCGGTGACGACGGCGACCTGGGCGCCGCCCGGCAGCGGCTGGGACCGGGTAAAATACTCGGCGCCTCCTGCTACGACGACTTGGCCCTGGCCCGCCAAGCGCAAGCGGCGGGGGTGGATTACGTCGCCTTCGGCAGTTTCTTCCCCTCGCAGGTGAAACCGGATGCCCGCCGCGCCAGTCTCGATTTATTGCGGAGCGCTCGGCGCGAATTGACACTGCCGATCTGTGCGATCGGCGGCATCGACCTGGGCAACGCAAGCTCTCTGGTCGAGACCGGCGCCGACCTGCTGGCGGTGATCAGCGCCCTGTACGAGGCCGGCGACCCCAAGGCCGCGGCCGAACAATTTGCATCGCTTTTTGGATAGAGAACCGACATGATTTCCCGCAACGACAGCCTGTTCGAGCAATCGCAGAAACACATCCCCGGCGGGGTGAATTCGCCGGTGCGCGCCTTCCGCTCGGTCGGCGGCACGCCGCGCTTTTTCACCCGCGGCGAAGGCCCTCGCGCCTGGGATGCCGACGGCAAGAGCTATCTCGACTATGTCGGCTCCTGGGGGCCGTTGATCCTCGGCCATGCCCACCCCGACGTGGTGCGCGCGGTGCAGGAAACCGCCGCTCGCGGCCTGTCCTTCGGCGCCCCGACCGAACTCGAACTGGAGATGGCCGATCTCCTGGTCAAGCTGGTGCCGAGCATGGAAAAGGTGCGCCTGGTCTCCTCCGGCACCGAGGCGACCATGAGCGCCATCCGCCTGGCCCGCGGCTTCACCGGCCGCAGCAAGCTGATCAAATTCGAGGGCTGCTATCACGGCCACGCCGACAGCCTGCTGGTCAAGGCCGGCTCCGGCGCGCTCACCTTCGGCCAGCCCAGCTCGGCCGGCGTGCCGCCGGAAGTCACTGCCCACACCCTGGTGCTCGACTACAACGACATCGAGCAGGTCAATCGTGTCTTCGCCGAGCAAGGTAGCGAGATCGCCTGCGTCATCGTCGAGGCCGTGGCCGGCAATATGAACCTGATCGCACCCAAGCCCGGCTTCCTCGAGGCCCTGCGCGAGAACTGCACCCGCCACAGCGCCGTGCTGATCTTCGACGAGGTGATGACCGGCTTCCGCGTAGCCTTAAGCAGCGCCCAGGGCCTGTACAAGATCCAGCCCGACCTCACCACGCTGGGCAAGGTCATCGGCGGCGGCATGCCGGTGGGTGCCTTCGGCGGCCGCGCCGAGATCATGGACAAGCTGGCCCCGCTCGGCCCGGTCTATCAGGCCGGCACCTTGTCGGGCAATCCGGTGGCCGTAGCCGCCGGCCTGGCCACGCTGAAGGCGGTGTCGGCGCCCGGCTTCTACGAGGCGCTCACGGCAAAAACCAAGGCGCTGGTCGACGGCCTCACTGCTGCGGCGAAGGAGGCCGGCGTGCTGTTCTCGGCCCAAAACGTCGGCGGCATGTTCGGCCTGTATTTCGCGGCCAAACCGCCGACTAGCTATGCCGAGGTCATGGCCTGCGACAAGGAGGCCTTCAACCGCTTCTTCCACCTGATGCTGATCGAGGGCGTCTACCTCGCCCCCTCCGCCTTCGAGGCCGGCTTCGTCTCCTCCGCCCATAGCGACGCCGACATCGCCACCACCATCGAGGCCGCGAAGAAGGCCTTCGCCAAACTCAATCCGTAAGCGCACATGGACGACGAACTCTCGGCGGAGGACCTACTCCGCCTGAACGTGCTGATGGCGCAGGACGTGAAGGCCGTGCGCCTGGACGAGGGCAATCTCACCCTGCACGCCCTCACCCCCCAGGGCGAGGCCTCGATGCCGCTGCACCCGACCTGCCGGGAAGACCGTTACCTGCGCCTGGTGCGCGAGTTCCTGTCCGGTCACGCCCTGGGCTCGCCCGGCGGCTACCCGGTGCACCTCACCCGCTGGACCCGGCACGGCCAGCTGGCCAGCCCCGACTTGGGCAAGCTCCTGCTCACCGGCGAACCCGAGGCAGTCACCGCTGTGGTCTATGCGCCCGGCCTGACCGACGAGATCGCCGAATACGCCTGGTGGGCCATGCCCTCGATCGAGCATGCCCGGCTGATGCTGCGCCGCGAGGCGGTCGCCCAGGGCCGCATGGGCAAGGTGCTGGCCGAGTTCCTGATCGAGCACCTGCCCTTCCTGCAGGACGAGCACCTGGCCATCATCGACACCGTCGCCGTGCTGCTCGCCTCGGGCGCGGTCGATGCCACTGGCCGTGAGACCATCTGGAAACGCGGCAAGCGCGCGAACAGCCATTACGTCGCCTTTCTAGAGATCGAGCCGTTGGCACTGCCCTTGCCACGACCGGCCCGGGCCGATCTCGACCATTGGCATGCGCCGCTGGCCCGCTTGGCGGACGCCGGCAACGCCTGCGCCAGCCTCTTGCTGGAGGCGCTATCCAGCCAGGGCCAAACCTTTCTTGCCACCTTTGCCGAGATCTTCGACCGCCCGGAGACGCAAGAAGTGGTCAGCCGCAGTCTGAACGCGACAGGCCGGCGCTTCGCCCCACCCGCCGGTACGGATATGGCGGCGGCGGCACAGAACTTGGCCGGCGTGCTACCTGGATTGGCGGCCGAAGCCGCCGCCATCATCGCCCTCGGCCAAGCCAGCGAGACGATCACGGCACCGGTCTTTGCCCGCTCCACCGCCATTGGTTCGCTGATGCGGCGCAAAATCGAGCCCTTGCTTGCCCCCTTACTGCAGCACGTCCACGCCCTGTTGACCCCCAGAGCTTGAGGCAACAAAAAAGGCCGCCTTCGGGCGGCCTTTTTCGACCAAGCGATGAAGCGATTAACGCAGGCCGGAGATGTACTCGGCCACGGCGCGCATTTCCTGTTCGGTCATCTTGCGCGCGATGGTCTCCATCATCTTGCCGCCATCGTTGGCACGATCGCCGGTGCGGAAGTTCTTCAGCTGGGTCAGCACGTACTTGGCATGCTGGCCGGCCAATCGCGGGAACTGCACCGGGATGCCGGCGCCAGCCGGGCCGTGGCAAGAAGCGCAGGCAGGCACACCGCTACCGGCATTACCACCCTTGTAGATCTTCTGACCCTCGGCAACCAAAGCGGCGTCTTTGGCCTGCTTGACCTTGGGCAGCTGAGCCGTGAAATAAGCACCCAGGTTCACCATATCCTCAGCGGACAGTTTGGCGGCATTCGGGGCCATCGTGGCGTTGCGGCGAGCACCGCTCTTGAACTCGCTCAGCTGTTTGGCAATGTACTCAGGGTGCTGGTTAGCCAGATTGGGGTAGATCGGCGAGGTACTGTTGCCATCCGTACCATGGCAAGCGCCACACACATCATTCACAATCTTTTGCGCCTTGGCGGCATCGCCCTTGGCAGCAGCGGGGGCAGCGGGCTCATTGGCCCAGACCGTGGCGGCAAACAACAATCCCGTCAGCAATACGGCTTGCTTCTTCATTTCTGGCAGCTCCTGAGGCTTGAAATAGCTAGGGAAAACCGCGGCATTTTAACGGCCTTTTTGTTAACATGCCAGCTTTTCGGGCCCCCCTTGTGCTGCACGCCGCCTTCCACACTACCGTCGCCGATCTACCCCAATTGCCGCCCGACAGCCTGGCCGAGGTGGCCTTTGCTGGCCGGTCGAATGCCGGAAAATCCAGCGCGATCAATGCGATAACCAATCAGAAACGGCTGGCCTTCGTCAGTAAGACCCCAGGCCGGACCCAGCATTTGAACTTTTTCAAGACCATGGACGGCCGCTATCTGGTCGACCTGCCCGGCTACGGCTATGCCAAAACGCCGATGGTCGAACAAAAGCGCTGGCAGGCCCTGGTCGGCAGTTATTTGTCGGGACGCCCACAATTGGCCGGCTTGGTGTTGATCATGGATATCCGCCACCCGTTCACCGAATTGGATTTGATGCTGCTGGACTGGTTTCACGCCAGCGCCAAGCCGGTGCATATCCTGCTGTCCAAGGCGGACAAGCTGTCGCGCAGCCAAAGTCTGCCGATCTTGCGGGCCGCCCGCGCAACCCTGGCCGAACACGGCTATCAAGGCTCGGTACAATTATTTTCCAGCCCCAAGCACATGGGCCTGGACGAAGTCGAAGGCATGATCCGGCAATGGCTGCAAATGCCGCCAGCCAAATCCGGCCAAGCAAAAAAATGCCCGGCCCAAGGGGAAAAGGCCGGGCATCACATGCCTTAGCTTTGCGCCAAGGCATCCGCTCAGGGAGCCTGGGTATGGAGGCACACCCATGCACCTGTGCGATAGAATCCAGAAACGGCGGAAAGTTCCGCAATTTTCCTCCCCTTGTTTTTTCCACATCGATATCGACTGCCACGCCATGTTCGACTTGTCCCAATTCCCTAGAAAGCGCATGCGCCGCATGCGCCGCGACGACTTCTCGCGCCAGCTGATGCGGGAGACCGTACTAACCGCGGCCGACCTGATCCTGCCGGTGTTCGTGCTCGACGGCGACCGGCGCGAGGAGGAGGTGGCCTCGATGCCCGGCGTCACGCGGATGACGCAGGACAAGCTGTTCGCCGTGGCCGAGCAATGCCTCGCCTTAGGCATCCCGGCCTTGGCCCTGTTCCCGGTGATCGATACCCCGCTCAAAAGCCTGGATGCCGCCGAGGCCTACAATCCGAAAGGCTTGGTGCCGCGCACCGTGGCTGCATTGAAGACGCGTTTCCCGGAACTGGGCGTCATCACCGACATCGCCCTCGACCCCTATACCAGCCACGGTCAGGACGGCCTGATCGACCAGGCCGGCTATGTGCTGAACGACGAGACCATCGCGGTGCTGACCCGCCAAGCCGAATGCCACGCGGCGGCCGGCGCCGACGCGGTCGCGCCGTCGGACATGATGGACGGCCGCATTCATGCGGTACGCGAGGCGCTGGACGCCGCCGGCCACATCCACACCCGTATCCTGGCCTATTCGGCCAAATATGCCTCCAGCTTCTATGGCCCCTTCCGCGACGCGGTCGGCTCCGCCGCGAACCTGGGCAAAAGCAACAAATACACCTACCAGATGGACCCGGCCAATACCGACGAAGCGCTGTGGGAAGTGGGGCTGGACCTGCAAGAGGGCGCGGACATGGTGATGATCAAGCCCGGCATGCCTTATCTCGACATCGTGCGCCGGGTGAAAGAGACCTTCCAGGCGCCGACCTTCGTCTATCAGGTCAGCGGCGAATACGCGATGCTGAAGGCCGCCGCGCAAAACGGCTGGCTGGACGAACGCGCCTGCGTGCTGGAATCGCTGCTCGGCTTCAAGCGGGCCGGCGCCGATGCGATCCTGACCTATTTCGCACTGGATGCCGCACGCTGGCTCAAGGCCTGATCGCGCCTATTCAACCGTCCTCAGGTGTGGGCCTTGCGCTCCCGCTCAGCCTTGAAGATATAGCGCTGGATCGTGGCCTCGGCCACCTGCGGCAGCTTCACGAACTGACACCCGGCATGCAAAACCGTCGCCCCGGACCGCGTGGTGGTCTTGAAGATGCTGCACACCTTCAGGCTGATGCTGATCTCAGGCATGCCCGATAACTGCAGGCGGCACCCGTCGTAAGTTTTCCCGGCCTCCAATTGCAATCCGTCGGTCGGGTATTGCACGCCGATCCCCCCGACACTGACATCGGCCACCGCGGCCTTGAGCGTACCCTTCGGCAAGTAAAAGGCACACTTGGCCGGCTCGGACATCGGCGTCGCCATACGATAAAACTCGCGCCGCTGGAAGCGCAGGATGGAGCGGGGCAGCTTGGCCTTGAATACGATCTCGCCGTTATATTTGGCGCGCTCCAGCCGACCGCTGACGAATTGGATACGCACTTGATTCATCTTGGCGATCGCGCTGCTTTTGACGCTGGCAAAGAGCACCGCATTCATTCCTTCATCACGGCCAAGATCGAAATAGACATAACCGGTACTCATGTTGAGCCCGACCAAGGCCGTCAACACGAAGTCCTTGCCATTGTCGGCATAGAGGGTGACGACCGTCTGATCCGCCAACATCTTACGAAAAACACGCTCGATCTCGGTCGCATTGCTGACCGTGAATCGCGCCACGTCGTCGCCGTTCGAATTTTCTTTTTTGGACCAAAACGCCATTTTCTCTCACCACCGGTGGGATAGGCAGGGGCGCTTAATTCCGCGCCTGCCCCCCACGCTCGATTTTGATGATATATCGTTGCAACTCTCGCTCGATGGCCGAGCTCGCATCGACAAAATCGCAGCCGATACGCCAGACACGCTTGCCGCCGGCCAACCCCAGCCTCACTTGATTGCGCACGCGCAGACTGATGACGAATTCGCCGACACCGGGAACTGCCAGCCTGCAACCGTACAATATTTGCCCGATGGTGAAAATGGGCTCATCGGCTTGATAACTCAAGCTAACGCCGCCGATGCTGATATCCAGCGCGGTGCTATCCAACACTTTCGAATCGGATATCTGCAGCCGGCAATGGGCCGGATTCGTCTGCGGCACCGTCACCCGGTGGACGCCACGGCGCTGCAGGCACAGCAGATCGGCCGGTAGCGGCAATTGAAAGACCTCGCGGCCTTCATGCCGTATGCGCCGCGCCATACCTGCGACAAACTGCACGCACAACTCATTGCACTGTGCCGAGAATCGGACCCCTTCCTTGGCCAGGATATCCGCGCTCGACTCGCAGCCCGCCGAGAGACAGGCCAAAAGAAGGTGCCTGCCAAGCTCTTCGACCCCGACGATCACAGCGAGCAATTCCTGCCTGTCTCGATTGCCGACACCCGCAAGCGGCACTTTATGCCGCATCAGATCGGTCAAAACATGCACGACCTCGCGAGGCTCATTCACCGCGATCTCTTTAAACTCGCCCTCGGACAGGTGCTGGAATTTTTGTAAATCCATGGCCAATGCTAGCGGCAAGGTCAACGAAGATTCAAGCGAATCCACTACAACCGGCCATCAGATGCGCTCAATCTGGCCGGGTTCTTCCAACAGCCGATGCAATTGTTCCGCATTCACACGTTTGATGCCGTCCGCGCGCGCGCGGCTATGGGCATGCAAGCTGGCCAATGGCAATACCGTCACCATGATATCGGCCGGATCGGAATAGATCAGATAGCCATGACGGCCATTCCGGTCCGCCACCTTGAACGACGCACCCTCGTTGATCAAGAACTGCTCGAATTCCTTGCTGGCATCGGCATAGAGCTCGATCTCGATATGGGCATGGTCGGACGCGGTTCCCTCGAGCACCCCCCCCGTCAGCAAGGGGCTGAAGCGGTCGAATGCACGCAAGACCGATAGCGCCTGTTCGCGCTGCGCGCGCAGCATTTGGCCGTGCTCATCGGGGCGATACAAGGCGTGGTAGCTACGCAAGGCTTCATCGATCTCGTCGTTGCTCGGCAACGTCTGCGTGTCGGTCACCCCAAGCTGCCTGGCCGCCTTACGCTTCGCAAACGCATAATCGCGTATGCCGTGCTCGGCCATCAGTTGCGCCGCCACCTGCGCGATACGCAAACGAACGTGGCCATGTCGGGCAGACATAAGTTTAGACGGCATCGATCAAGGGCTCGATGAACGACTCAAGGTGACACCCGGTCAGGCCCGGTCGTGCCCGGGGCAAATTCCTGCAGGAAATATTCGACGTTGCCATTCGGATCCGGCACGCCGGTCTTGGGATCGACCCGGATCGGCAGCACACCATCCGGCATGGCGTAAGCCCCATCCGGCTGACCGCGGAGCGCCTCTTCCATGTAATGCATCCAAATCGGCAGTGCCGCGACCCCACCGGTCTCGCCCCGGCCCAGTGGCCGCGGCTGGTCGTAGCCGACCCAGGCTACGGCGACGCGATTTGGGTTGAAGCCGGAGAACCAGGCATCGCGGTAATCGCTGGTGGTACCGGTCTTGCCCGCCAGATCGGAGCGCCCCAGCTTGAGCGCCGCCGTGGCCGTGCCGCGGCGTACCACGTCCTGCATCAGGGTGGTCATGATGAAGACATTACGCGGATCGACGACAAAGGGCGTCGTATTCGCCGCGACCCCCTGATAGTCTTCCAGCACATGGCCGTCCTTGTCGGTCACCCGCCGCAGGAAATAGGGCTTGATCTGGTGGCCGCCGCTGGCGAACACCGCATAGGCCGAAACCATTTGCAGTGGCGTGACCTCGCTGGCGCCAAGGGCCATGGTGAAATAGGGCGGCAAACGGTCGATATCGAAGCCGAACTTGGCCGCATACTCGCGCGTGAACTCAAGTCCGGCCGCCTGCAAGACGCGGATCGAGACCAGGTTCTTCGATTTGTACAAGGCCGTACGCATCGTGATCGGCCCATCCATGGTGCCGTCATAGTTCTTCGGGTCCCACTGCTCGCCGCCGGTCAGGGCTGGATCGACCGCGATCGGCGCATCGTCGAAAATCGTGGCGGGGGTAATGCCCTTCTCCAGCGCAGCCGAATACACAAAGGGCTTGAAGCTGGAGCCGGGTTGCCGCCAAGCCTGTACGACATGGTTGTACTGATTGCGCGCAAAGTCGAAGCCGCCGACCAGGGCCCGAATCGCACCGTCATTGGGCGACAATGCCACCAGGGCCGCTTCGGCCTGCGGCAGATAGGTCAACTGCCACGGCTGATTCGAACTCATGCGCACGACGCGGACGATCGCGCCCGGCGCGAGTTTCTTAGCTGCAATCGCGCCATGCGCGAACTTGACTTCGCTGGCCCCCAAATCCACGTCCTCGCCATCGCGCAGACGGACGCGGATTGCATCCTTGCCCACCTCCAACACCACCGCCGGCAAGAGCCCGTTCACCTCGGCCCGATCCGATAGCGCATCGAAAATGGCCTTGTCACGCGCCTCGCCCCCCTTCGGCAGTTTGAGCTGACCTTCCGGTCCGGTATAACCATGGCGCCGATTGAATTCGACCAAGCCCAACCGCACCGCCTCGACCGCCGCGCGCTGCTCCTTGGCCCGCAACGTCGTGTAAACCTTCATGCCGCTGACGTAAATCTGATCGCCATAGCGTTTATGCATGTATTGGCGCACCATCTCGGCCAGGTGGTCGGACACCGCCTCGAAGCTCTGTGGCGAATAATGCACCGCCAGGCGCTGTGCCTTGGCCAGTTCGTATGCCTTCTCGTCGATAAAACCCAGGCTCCGCATCCGGCCCAAGACATAGAGCTGACGGACTTTTGCTCGCGCCGGGTTGACCACCGGGTTATACGCGGATGGCGCCTTGGGCAAGCCCGCCAGCATCGCCGCCTCGGCCACCGTGAGCTTGTCCACTGGCTTGCCGAAGTAGATGCGCGCAGCTGCGGCAAAACCATAGGCCCGCTGGCCCAGATAAATCTGATTCAGATAAAGCCCGAGAATCTCGTCCTTCGACAACTGGTGCTCGATCTTGATCGCCAGCAAGGCCTCGTTGATCTTGCGCCGAAACGAACGCTCGGAGCTCAGGAAGAAATTGCGCGCCACCTGCATGGTGATGGTCGAGGCCCCCTCGCGCACCTCGCCCGAGACCAAATTGGCCACCGCCGCCCGAAGAATACCCAGCGTATCGATGCCGCCATGGCTGTAAAAGCGCTCGTCCTCGGCCGCCAATACCGCTTGGCGCAGCACCTCCGGCACCTTTTCGATGTGCATCACGGCCCGGCGTTCCTCACCGAACTCGCCGATCAGCACGCCATCTTCCGAATAAATGCGCAGCGGCATCTTCGGCCGATAATCGGTCAGGGCCTCCAAACTGGGCAGGGTGGGGTAGATCAAGGCCACCGCCAACAGCAGCAAAGCGGTCGTTCCGAGCGCCAGACCAACGACGCCAGCCAATACAGCCTTCCAGGAAAAGCGCATCATTTATTGTTGCATCCGTACATCGCGGGCCATTCCGCCACCTAAGGCAGTTGAGGTGGGGCTAGAAAAATCATCGTATCGAGTATATGTTGTCGCTAGTACTTAAGGTGTTTTATTAAGAAACACATCGTCACCGGATCGACAACCGAAAGGACTGTCCTTGCGATTTGCTTGGCTTAACGCTGGAAATTCGCCCTTAATCGGGGTCGATATTAGCTCATCGGCCGTAAAAATGCTTGAGCTGACCGAGGCCGGCAAGGGCAGCTATCGTGTCGAGCGCCACGCCATCGCCCAACTTCCCAAGGACGCGGTCGCCGAAGGCAAGATCAACAAACCCGAGGCCGTCACCGCGGCCATGGGCGAGGCTTGGCGGGCACTCGATAGCCGAACGCGCAATATTGCGCTGGCCTTGCCGGCGTCGGCCATCATCTCCAAGAAAATCCTGGTCCCCAGTAAAGCCAGCGAAAACGACATCGAGGCCCAGATCACGGCCGAGGCCCATCAAATGGCCTCGTTCCCGGTCGACGAGATCAGCCTGGACTATCAGATTTTGGGCCCCTCGCCCAAAAGCCCGGCGGACAACGAAGCCCTGGTCGTCATTTCTCGGCGCGAACGGGTCGATGAACGGGTCGCGATCGCCGAAGCGGTCGGCCTCAAGACGGTGATCATGGATGTCGACAACCTCGCCGCACTGACTGCCTACACGCAATTGGTCAACCAATTGCCCAATGGTGGAAAAAAGCTCACGGTTGCGATTGTCGACATCGGGGCCAACTCCACCCACATCAATATCCTGCATAGCAATCAAGCCATCTTCCAGCGCACCCACAGCTTCGGCGGCCAAATCCTGACCCAGGAAATCGCCCGCCGCTTCGATGTCTCGCTGGAAGAGGCCGAAGATGCCAAACGCACCGGCCAACTGCCCGAACGCTACAAGACCGAAGTGCTGCCCGCCTTCCTGGATTCTGCCGCGCAAGAGATCGTGCGTTCCCTACAACTGTGCTATTCCTCGACCCCCTACCAAAACGTCGACCATATCCTGTTGTGCGGCGGCTGCGCCTTGCTGCCAGGCATGGATGCCGCCGTGCGCAGCCGCACCCAGTCCAACGTGATCGCGGCCAATCCTTTCGCGCGCATGGCGTTGTCGAGCCGGGAAAGCCCACAAAAATTGCACAATGACGCGCCGCTGCTATTCGTCGCCTGCGGCCTGGCCATGCGGAGGTTCGACGGGACATGACGGCCATTCGCATCAACCTATTGCCGCACCGACAACTCAAGCGCGAGCGTCAGACCCGGCAGTTCTATGGCCTGGCCGGCGCCGTCGCCGCGCTGGCCGTCGTCGCCATCGTCGGCGCCCATCTCTACATCGCCGGCGAGCAAGACCGGCAGACGCGGCGCAACGAATTCCTGCGCCAAGAAATCAACGGCCTGGATAAGAAACTGGCCGATATCAAAACGCTCAAGGAAAAACTCCAGGCGCTGCTTGCGCGCAAAAAGGCGGTCGAATCCTTGCAGACCGATCGCACGGTGCCGGTGCACATGTTGGATGAGCTTGCCCGTCGCCTGCCGGAAGGCTTGTACCTGCGCGCCTTGAAGGTGACCGACAAGACCGTTTCGATCCAAGGTTATGCCCAATCCAGCGCCTTGGTGTCCACCTATATGCGCAATCTGGAGGATTCCGCCTGGTTCGAAAATCCAGTGCTGGTCGAGGTCAAAGCGGCCACCCTCAACAACACGCGCAGCAATGACTTCTCGTTGACCGTCAGCGTCAGCGATCCGAATGCCACTCCCGGGAAGGGGGCACCCTGATCATGGCACTCTCCGATCTGAACAACATCGACCTGAGCGACCTGAACCTCAAGGATTTGGCCAACGCGCCGGCCGCGGCCAAAGGCATCGTACTGGCCATTCTGTTCACGCTCATCGTCGCCGCCGGCTACTACTTCCATCTATCCGACCAGATCGCCGCGCTCGATGCGCTCCAGGCCGAGGAGGCCAACCTGCGCAACACCTACAGCGCCAAGGTCGGCGAAACCCGCAATCTGGATTTATATCGCAAGCAGCTCGAAGAGACCGAGGTGGCGCTGTCCACCATGTTGAAACAACTGCCGAGCAAGGCCGAGATCGACGCGCTGCTGACCGACATCAACCAAGCCGGGCTCGGCCGCGGCCTCAATTTCGAATTATTCCGCCCCGGTCAAACCAGCTTTGCAGATTATTACGCCACGCTGCCGGTCGCGATCAGGGTCAACGGCAGCTACCATGAGATCGCCAGCTTCATCAGCGATGTCGCCGCCTTGCCACGCATCGTCACAGTGCATGATCTCAACTTCGTGCCGGGCACCAAACCGCCAATGCTTAGCATGGATGCAACCCTGAGGACCTATCGTTACCTGGACGAATCGGAGAGCGCCGCCGCCAAGCAGGGAGGCACGAAATGAGGCGCACCTGGCTCGCCCTTTTCGTCGCCGGATTGACCGCCGGCTGCGGCAGCTCGGATGGCTTCGACGACCTGCGTCAATTCATGGACGAGGCCGGCAGGAAAAGCGCGCCCAAGGTCGACCCCCTACCGGCACCGCAACCGCACGACACCTTCGTGTTCCAGCCTGAGCAGGTTCCCGACCCGTTCACGCTCCATTCCGCCCAAGGCGCCATGCAAGCGGACAGCACTCGGTCTCGCGGCACGCTGGAAGACTATACCCTCGACAGTCTGCACGTCGCCGGCGTGATCGAGCGAAACGGCGTCATCCAGGCCTTGCTTGCGACACCCGACAACCGGCTGCTCGCGGCCAAAATCGGCGATCGCGTCGGACAAAACGGTGGCGTGGTGACCGAAATCTCCTACAAGGGCGTGAAGGTCAAGGAACGTATCGTGTCGGCCCCAGGCAAATGGAAAGAGGTCGTCACCGAACTCAACAAACCGCAAGATGCGGACATTCGCGAGATGAAACGCGACCCGAGCGGAAAATGGTCGAATTCAAACTAAGCACCGAGCGATCGTGGCCGATATGAATAGCGGCGGATCGAGAACCGAAGAGAGGCGCACCATGAACAAAAGCATGCGGAACTACTGCCTAGGAGGACTGGTCGCCTGCCTGCTTTGGCTGAGCCCGGCCGCGTGGGCGGAGGGCAACAGCGTCGAGGCCGTCAGGCTCAGCCAAGGCCAAGACGACAGCCAAGTACTCAAGGTCACGCTCAAGGAAGACCTGACTGCGACGCCGACGGCCTTCACCACCGCCAACCCCAGCCGCCTCATCGTCGACTTGCCCAACACGGCAAGCAACCTGGGGCGCTACAACGAACAGATCGACAAGGGCAACGTGCGCAACGTGCAACTCTTGCAAGCCGGCGACCGCACTCGCTTGGTAGTCAACCTCAAAGGCCCTGCCGCGTACGACATCAAAACCGACCGCAACTACCTGCTGGTTTCCGTACATGGCGGCCAAACCGGCGCGGATGGCACCCGCTTCGCCGAAAGCGGGCCGACCCGCAGCCATAGCATCCGCGATATCGATTTCCGCCGCGGCAAGGGCAACGAAGGCCGGTTGACCGTCACCCTGTCCGATCCCGGCATCGGCATCGACATCAGGCAGCAAGGCCGTGCCATACAGGTCGACTTTCTCAATACCGAACTGCCGGCCGTGCTCAAGCGGCGGCTCGATGTCTCCGACTTCGCCACCGCGGCCCAAACCATCGAGACCTTCCCGCTGGACAGCCGCACCCGCATGGTCATCACCCCATCCGGCAAGGTCAGCCATTCGGCCTATCAGACCGGCAACCAGTTCGTACTCGAGATCAGCCCGCAGACAGTCGATTTCTCCAATAGCGGACTTGGCGGCCAATACAGCGGCGAGCGGATCTCGCTGGATTTTCAGAATGTCGAGATCAAAGACCTGCTCAAGGTCATCGCCGACTTCACCGGTCAAAATATCGTAACCAGCGACAAGGTCACCGGCACCACGTCCTTGCGCCTGAAAGAAGTACCTTGGGACCAGGCCCTCGACATCATCCTCGCCACCAAGGGGCTAGGCCGCAAGATCATCAGCAACAACGTGCTGTGGGTCGCGCCCAGCGACGAGATCGCCCAGGTCGAGAAACGCGACCTCGAGGCCAAACAAGCCATCCACGATCTGGAAGACTTGCAATCCGATGTGATCCACCTCAACTACCTGCGCGCCGACGAGGCCCAAGCCATCCTGAATGGCCAATCGCTCGGCGCCACCGGGGGCGGAAGTTCTGTCAGTTGTGGCACTGGCGCCGCTGGCGTTGCCGCCACCGCAACGGCTGCTGCGACAGCGGGTGGCAATGTAGGCCAGCGTATCCTGTCCAAGCGTGGCACCACGTCATACGACCTCAGGACCAACTCTCTGTTCGTGCAAGACGTGCCGGGCAAAATCAAGGAGATCCGGGAGATGTTGGCCCGGGTCGATGTGCCGGCCAAACAGATCTTGATCGAAGGACGGGTGGTCGTGGCCGACGACACCTTCGGCCGCACGCTTGGCGCCAAACTGGGTATTGGGCATGCCGGCAATATCCGAGCGAACCAGGTCGGCGTGGCGGACACCATCAATAATGCCGCCCAAATTGCCCAGGGCACGGCGGTCACCATGATCCCGAACGTAAACCTGCCGGCCACACCGGTCGGTGGGGGCGTTTCCACCGGCACTTTGGGCCTTAGCCTGTTCAACGCCTCCAGCAGCCTGCTAGTCGGTTTGGAACTTCAAGCCATGGAGCAGGACAATCGCGGCAAGATCATTTCCAGCCCGCGCGTCATCACGCAAAACCAGCGGCCGGCCGTGATTCTGCAAGGCCAGCAGATTCCCTACGCCACCACCAGCCAATCCGGCACCCAGACCTCGTTCCAAAACGCGGTGCTCTGTCTGCTGGTCAACCCGCAAATCCTGAACAACGACGACATCATCCTCGATGTCGAGATCACCAAGGATGCCCCGGGCGAAACCACCGCGGCCGGCCTGCGCATCGACACCAAGCGGGTGAAGACCCAGGTTCGGGTCAAGAATGGTGAGACGGCCGTGCTGGGCGGCATCTTCGAACAAGTCCTGCGCGACGACACCAACAAGATCCCGCTGCTGGGCGACATCCCCTTGTTCGGCAACTTGTTCAAGAACAATAGCCGGAAAGACGAAAAGACCGAGCTGATGCTGTTCATCACACCACGTGTGCTGCCAGAAGGCATGGCAGGAATCTGATCGCCCATTGCGACCACTACCCTACGGCGCCTTTCGGCGCCGTTTTTTTGGCTTCAAAGCAAGATCAAACGACGGGCGAGGTACAACAGAGCCAAGCTCAAAAAGCTTGCCAGAGCGGCACGGCCGACCAGGCCGGCAAGCTTGAGCCAGCGCCGATCGCGGTTGATGGAATAAGCCAACACCAAGAAGACCAACAAGACACCGAACGCCACCAGGAAGAGGCGCAGGGCCAGCATCAGACAGTCAGCGCATGCAAGCTGGCGAGGGCAGCCGGTGCCTGCTCGGCATCGGCGAAGCTCGCCCATTCCCAGGCATCGGCCTCGTCCAGCAACTTACGCAACAATTGATTGTTCAGGCCATGGCCGGATTTGTAGGCCGAGAAGGCACCGATGATCAGGTGGCCAGCCAGATAGAGATCGCCGATCGCGTCGAGCACCTTGTGTTTCACGAATTCGTCGGCGTAACGCAAGCCGTCGGCATTGAGCACCCGGAATTCGTCCATGACCACGGCGTTGTCCAGCGAGCCGCCCAGGGCCAGATTGTTGCTGCGCAGGTACTCGACATCCTGCATGAAGCCGAAGGTGCGGGCGCGGCTGATTTCCTTGACGTAGGACTGGCTGGCGAAATCGATGCAAATCTCCTGGCCCGATTTCTTGAACACCGGATGATCGAAGTCGATCTTAAAGGTGAGCTTGAAGCCCTCGTGCGGGGTCAGTTCCGCCCACTTGTCGCCATCCTCCACCCGCACCGGACGCTTGATCCGGATATAGCGGCGCGGCGCATTCTGCTCCTCGATGCCAGCCGATTGCAGCAGATAGACGAAGGGCGCGGCGGAACCGTCGAGGATGGGCACTTCCGGCCCATCCAGGTCGATGTAGAGATTGTCGATGCCCAGCCCGGCAAGAGCGGACATCAGGTGTTCGATTGTGGCGATCTTGACGCCGTCTTTTTCCATCGCGGTGCAAAGCCGGGTATCGGTCACCAGATGCGGGTCGATATGAAAATCGGCCGGCACATCGAGGTCGATGCGACGAAAAAGAATACCGGCATCGGGCGGTGCGGGACGCAAGGTCAGTTGTGCCTTGCGCCCACTGTGGAGCCCGACGCCGGTTGCGCGTACAAGAGTCTTGATGCTTCGCTGCTTGATCATGCAGCTATTGTAGCTTTTTCAACAACTTACAGCAGCAATTTCCTTTCAGTCCGCCTGCTTGCGCAGGAAGGCCGGGATGTCGAGGGTATCGATGCCCTGCTCCTGGGCTGCATCCAGCGCGGCACTGCTGCCGCGGCGGCTGCGCCAGATCGCCGGCGTTTCCGAATCGCCCTCGAACGACGGCATCGGCATACCGTCGGTGCCGGTGCCTTGTAGCACAGTCATCTGCGGCTTGCTCTGCTGACGCGACACCGGGTTACCCAGGCCGGTGGCGACCATGGTCACCCGCAGGTTGTCGCCGATCGAGTCGTCGAAGGCGGTACCGACGATCACGGTGGCCTCGTCCGCGGTGAAGCTCTGGATCGTGCTCATCACCTCGTAGTACTCGTCCAGGGTCAGGCTGTCGTTGGCGGTGATGTTGACCAGCACGCCGCGGGCCCCCTTGAGGTCGACGTTTTCCAACAGCGGGCTGTTCACCGCCTGCTCGGCTGCCGCCTTGGCACGACCTTCGCCGGTCGCCGCGGCGGAACCCATCATCGCCATGCCCATCTCGCTCATCACCGTGCGCACGTCGGCGAAGTCGACGTTGATCATGCCCGGATTGGCGATGATCTCGGCGATGCCGCCGACCGCGCTGTGCAGCACGTCGTTGGCGGCCATGAAGGCTTCCTGCAGCTTCATGTTGCCGCCCAGCACCAGGCGCAGCTTGTCGTTGGGGATAATGATCAGCGAGTCGACATACTCGGACAGCGCCTTCAAGCCGTTCTCGGCCACGCGCATGCGCTTGCCTTCGAACACGAAGGGCTTGGTCACCACAGCGACGGTGAGGATGCCTAGTTCCTTGGCCACCTCGGCCACCACCGGCGCGGCACCAGTGCCGGTACCGCCCCCCATGCCGGCGGTGATGAACAGCATGTCGGCACCGTCGATCAACTCGGCGATGCGCTCGCGGTCCTCCAGCGCCGCTTCGCGGCCGACTTCGGGCTTGGCGCCGGCGCCGAGGCCCTTGGTCACATTGCCACCGACTTGCAACTGCACCGGCGCCAAGTTGCGTTTGAGCGCCTGGGCATCGGTGTTGATGGCGAGGAACTCTACGCCGGTCATGCCGCGGCTGATCATGTGGTCGACTGCGTTACCGCCGCAGCCACCGACGCCGATCACCTTGATCACGGCTTCTTGTGTTTGCATGTCTTCCAATTCGTACAGCATATCTTCCTCCTTGTTACGCGCGCAAAAAAACAAACAGTTCAAACCTGCCCTGTGTCAGCGGCAGACCCTTTTCCAATCGACTCAAAAATTGCTCTGAAACCATGAACGCATCCGATCCATCACATGCTTGAATGAACCGTTCTGAATCTTGGCCGCCTGGTGCAGCTCGTATTGCTCCATGCCGGCGAGCAGCAGGCCGAGGCCAGTGGCGTAGGCCGGACTGCGCACCCGCTCGGACAGGCCGCCGACGTAATCGGGCGTGCCTACCCGCACCGGCATGTGGAACACCTCTTCGGCCAGCTCGACCATGCCGCGCATCTGGCTGGAACCGCCGGTCAACACCAAGCCCGAGGACACCTGTTCCTCGAAGCCGCTGCGGCGCAGTTCCGCCTGGACCAGGCTGTAGAGCTCCTCGACCCGCGGCTCGATCACTTCCGACAGCATCTGCTTCGACAACATGCGCGGACCGCGCTCGCCGATGCCGGGCACCTCGATCATTTCGCGGGCATCGGCCAGCTGGCGCAGGGCGATGCCATGCTGGATCTTCAAATCCTCCGCCTCCCGTGTCGGCGTGCGTAGGGTCATCGCGATGTCATTGGTGATCTGATCGCCGGCGACCGGGATCACCGCGGTGTGCTGGATCGCGCCGCGGGTGAATACCGCGATATCGGTGGTGCCGCCGCCGATATCGACCAGGCAGACGCCGAGGTCCTTCTCGTCGTCGTTGAGCACGGCCAAGCTGGAGGCGAGCGGCTGCAACACCAAGTCATGAACCTCCAAGCCGCAGCGACGCACACACTTGACGATGTTCTGTGCCGCCGACACCGCGCCGGTGACGATGTGCACCTTCACCTCCAAGCGCACGCCGCTCATACCCAAGGGCTCGCGCACGCCCTCTTGGCCGTCGATGATGTATTCCTGTGGCAGCACGTGCAGGATCTGCTGGTCGGTCGAGATGTTCACCGCGCGCGCCGTCTCGATCACCCGTTCCATGTCGAGGTGTGTCACCTCGCGGTCGCGGATCGGCACCATGCCATGCGAGTTGATCGAACGGATATGGCTGCCGGCGATGCCGGTATAGACCTGGTTGATCTTGCAGTTGGACATCAACTCGGCGTCCTCCAGCGCACGCTGGATCGCGCTCACCGTCGCCTCGATGTTGACCACCACGCCCTTCTTCAGGCCGCGCGACTGCGCGGAGCCCATGCCGACGATATTGATGCCACCCTCGGGCAACACCTCGGCCACCATCGCGACGATCTTCGACGTGCCGATATCCAGGCCGACGATCAGGTCTCGGTTCTCTCGTGTCTTGCTCATAGCCATCGCTCCGCTATTGGCGTTGCCGCCATCCCCATATTCCAATTCATGCCTTCACCTCCGCCGCGCCCGATTGCCTGATGGCCAAACCGTTCGGATAGCGCAGATCGATATAAGCCACCTTGCCGGCGCGGGCTTGCACCAAGGCATACGTCGCGACGAAGCGGCGCATCCGCTCGCCCAGCCGTTCACGCCCCAACTCCAGCACCAGGCCGTTTTGCAATTGCAGGCGCCAGGCGTGGCGCGCGCTGACTTGCACGCTGTCGATCTTCAAGCCCATCGGCGCCAAGGTCTGCACAAACTCGCCATAGCGATGTGCCACTTCCAAGGCCATCGCATCCGGTGCATAGATACGCGGTAGACCGGCATGCGGCCGCACCGGAAAGAGTTCGCCCCGGGTATCGAGCATAAGTTGGGCATTCCACGCCGCCGCCGGCACATGCTCGGTCAACTCGACGACCAGCCGATCCGGCCAGATCTTGCGTACCAAGGCGCTCTTCACCCAAGGCAAGGCCTCGTAGGCCTGACGCACTTGCTCCAGATTCACGCTGACGAAGCTGCCTTGCAGGCCCTGTAGCGCCCCCTTGGCTGCCTGCCGGGTCTCGGCATGGTTTGCGCCGACGATGTCGATGCGCTTGATCGGCAGCATGTCGTCGGCGAAGTGCCGCGTGGTCACCAGCACGGCGTAGCTCAACGCCACCAGCACCAGCCAGTGGCTAATTCGGCCGAGGAGCTCGGGGTTATTCCACACGCGCCAACTCCAAGATGCGCAGGCACAACTCGTCGAAACCGATGCCGGCCGCACGCGCCGCCATCGGCACCAAACTGTGGTCGGTCATGCCGGGCGAGGTGTTGATCTCGAGCAGGTAGGGTGTGCCGTCGGCATCGAGCAGGATGTCGACCCGGCCCCAGCCACGGCAACCAAGCACAGCGAAGGCCTGTTTCGCCAGGGCCTGCATCGCCTGCTCCTTGTCGGCTGGCAGGCCGCACGGGCAGAGATAGCGGGTGTCATCACGGAAGTATTTGGCCTCGTAGTCGTAGAACTCGGTGGCCGGCTCGATCTTGACCACGGGCAGGGCTTGATCGCCCAAAATGGCGCAGGTGAACTCGCCGCCACTCATGAAGCGCTCGGCCAGCACCAAGGGATCGTGCTTGGCCGCTTCCTCATAAGCCGCCCGCAGACCGCCGGCCTGCTTTACCTTGGTCACGCCGACGCTGGAGCCCTCGTTGGCCGGCTTGACAAACAAGGGCAGGCCGAGCCGTTGTTCCACCGCGGCGAAATCGCTGTCCGCCGTGAGCAAGGCATAGTCGGGTATTGGCAGACCGGCGGCCTGCCAGACCAGCTTGGTCCGCCACTTGTCCATGCCCAAGGCGCTGGCCTGGATGCCGCTGCCGGTGTAGGGAATACCCATCAGCGCGAGCGCGCCCTGCATGCTGCCGTCCTCGCCGCCGCGACCGTGCAGACTGATCATCACCCGGTCGAAATCGGCCGCCTCCAACTCGGCCAGCGAATGCTCGGCCGGGTCGAACGGATGCACATCCACGCCCTGGCGCTTGAGCGCGGCCAACACCGCGCCGCCGCTCTTGAGCGAGACCTCGCGCTCGGCCGATTTGCCGCCGAGCAGCACACCTACCTTGCCAAACTTACTTGTCACCGATGATCCTCACTTCCCGTTGCAATTGCACACCGGTCTTGTCCAACACGGTCTGCTGTACCGTTTCGATCAGCGCCTCGATGTCGCCCGCGCTGGCCCCGCCCAGGTTGACGATGAAATTGGCGTGCTTCTCCGAGACCTGGGCCTGGCCGATCCGCCGGCCCTTGAGGCCGCACCCCTCGATCAAGCGGGCGGCATAGTCACCGGGCGGGTTGCGAAATACCGAACCGGCATTGGGCAAGGTCAAGGGCTGACTCGCCACGCGCTTGGCCAATAGCCGTTTGATTTCTTCCCGTGCCGCCTCACCGTCGCCCTTGGGTAGGCGCAGCCAGGCGGCGAGGAACCACTCGTCGAATCCAACGCGCCGCAGGCGCTCCGCGTCCCGCTCCCCCGCAAGCGGGGGAGCGTTAGGAGAGAGGGCAGGCGCGAACTCGACATGGCGGTAGGCAATATCGAACTCCTTCGGCATTCGCAAACGCACCTCGCCATAACGATCGATGGTCTG
>JAJZTS010000024.1 GCA_021848725.1 Pseudomonadota bacterium | reverse complement strand
TCGATCACGGTGATGTCCTTGCCCTTGATGTCTTCCAGCGCGGCGACGGCGATGGCGGTGATGCGGTCGATCGGGTTTTCTTCGACGTTGGGCTTCGTGGTTTTCTTCATTGCTTACAAGTAAAGGCGATGTTGTTGAATATAGTCGTGCACGGTCTCCGGCACCAGATAGCGGATGCTTTGGCCGGCCTTGATCCGGGCGCGGATGCCGCTGGACGAGATGTCCATCTGGGTGACGGCCTGTAGCCAGATGCGGCCGGCCGGCGCGCCGGCCAGGTCGGTGGCCTTGTTGGCGCGGCGCATCAGCAGTTGGGTCAGCAGGGCGGGTGCGATGCGATCGAGCCAGGTCTCCGGCGGGAAGCCGGGCCGGTGTGCGACCGCGATGTGGGCCAGTTCGAACAGCTGCTGCCAGTTATGCCAACCGTCCAGGCCCATGAAGGCGTCGCCGCCGACGAACAGCACCAGCGGCCGTTTGGGGCCGAGCTCGTCGCGTAGCTCACCCAGGGTGTCGACCATATAACAGCGCTTGGTCTTATGGACTTCGTGCTCGTCGAGCACGAAGCGCGGGTTGCCGGCGATGGCCAAACGGGTCATTTCCAGCCGGTCGCGGGCGGGGACAAGGGTCGGGTCGCGATGCGGCGGCGTGCCGGTCGGCAGGATGCGCACTTCCTTGATGTCCAGGGCTTCGGCCAGGTCCTCGGCCAGACGCAGATGGCCGAGGTGGATGGGGTCGAAGGTGCCGCCGAGGATGCCGATGGGCCGCAACTTAACCCCTTACGTGCCCGTCGCCGAGCACGATGTACTTCTGGCTGGTCAGCCCCTCCAGGCCGACCGGGCCGCGAGCGTGGATCTTGTCGGTGGAGATGCCGATCTCGGCGCCCAGGCCGTATTCGAAGCCATCGGCGAAGCGGGTCGAGGCATTGACCATGACCGAACTGGAATCGACCTCGCGCAGAAAACGGCGGGCGCGGCTGTAGTCCTCGGTCACGATGCTGTCGGTGTGCTGCGAGCCGTAGCTGTTGATGTGGCCGATCGCGGCATCCATATCGGCGACGACGCGGATGGCGATGATCGGCGCCAGGTATTCCTCGCTCCAGTCGGCCTCGGTCGCGGTCTTCATGTCGGCGACGATAGCGCGCGACCGGTCGCAACCGCGCATCTCGACGTTCTTGGTGCGGTAGATATCGGCGATCTTGGGTAAGACCTCGGCGGCGACGGCCTCCGCCACCAGCAGGGTCTCCATGGTGTTGCAGGTGCCATAGCGGCTGGTCTTCGCGTTGTCGGCAATCTTGATCGCCTTGGCCAAGTCGGCGCGGTCGTCGATGTAGACATGGCAGACGCCGTGCAGGTGTTTGATCACCGGGATGCGCGCCTCGTTCATCAGCCGCTCGATCAGGCCCTTGCCGCCGCGCGGCACGATGACGTCGACATAGTCCTTCATCGTGATCAGCTCACCGACCGCGGCGCGGTCGGTGGTCTCGATCACCTGCACGGCGGTATCGGGCAGGCCCGCCGCGGCCAGGCCCTCTTTCACGCAGGCGGCGACGGCCTGATTGGAATGGATGGCCTCGGAGCCGCCGCGCAGGATCGCGGCGTTGCCCGACTTCAGGCACAGGCCGGCGGCGTCGGCGGTGACGTTGGGCCGTGCCTCGTAGATGATGCCGATGACGCCCAGCGGCACGCGCATCTTGCCGACCTGGATGCCGGACGGGCGGTATTTCAGGTCGTCGATCTCGCCCACCGGGTCGGGCAGCGCGGCGATCTGGCGCAGGCCCTCGGCCATGGCGGCGACGGTCTTCTCGTTCAAGCTCAGGCGGTCGAGCAGGGCGCTGTCGTAGCCGGCGTTGCGCGCGTGTTCCATGTCCCTGGCATTGGCGGCGAGCAGCTTGGCGCTGTCGCGTTCGATCGCAGCGGCCATGGCCAGCAGCGCCTTGTTCTTCTGGTTGGTGTCGGCCCGGGCCACCGCGCGCGAGGCCTCGCGCGCCTGACGACCCAGGGTCTGCATGTATTGCTTCACGTCCATGTCAAAGTACCTCGGCTAAGCTCGGCACCGTGCGCTGACCCATCAGCGACAGCCCCAGTTGTTTCATCGATTCCCATGCATCCTCGCGCAACAGCCCTTTGGCCGCGCGGTCGATCAGGCCGATCTGGCGCAGCGCTTGTGCCAACTGTACCAGGGACACCCGCTTCAGCGCGCGGCTGACCAAGGGCTGCCGGCTCTCCCAGATGCGGAGTTCGGCATACAGGCCGGACAGCGATTCGCCCCGGGCCTGGCCGCTGGCCAGACGGTACAGGCTGCGTACTTCGTTGGCTAGCATCCACACCGCCAGCGGCGGCGCTTCGCCCTCGGCCTTGAGGCCGTCGAGGATACGGCAGAAGCGGATCGCATCGCCTTTGAGCAGGGCCTCGGGCAGGTCGCTGGCATCGTAGCGTGCGACGTCGACCACGGCTTCGCGGACCTCATCCAACTTGATCGGCCCGGCTGGCAGCAGCAGCGCGAGCTTTTCCACTTCCTGGTGGGCGGCGAGCAGGTTGCCCTCCATCCGGGCGGCGAGCCAGGTCAGCGTTTCGCGATCTGCTTTCAGGCCGTGGCGGCCCAGGCGTTCGCCGATCCAGCTGGGTAGCTGTTCCAGGCTGGGCGGCTGCACGGCAATCAAGGCCCCGGCCGCTTCCAAGGCCTTGAACCATTTGGTGTTCTGGCCGGCCCGGTCCATTCGCGGCAACACCACCATCAGCCAAGTATCGGCCGGTGGGTTGGCGCACCAGGCCTCCAGCGTCTTGCCGCCCTCGACCCCGGGCTTGCCGGTGGGCAGGCGCAGTTCGACCAAACGTTGTTCGGCGAACAGCGACAGCGAATCGAAACCGGCCAACCACTCGGCCCATTTGAAACCGGTCTCGGCCTGGTAGCTTTGCCGTTCGGCGACGCCCTTCTCGCGCAAGGCATGGCGAATTTGCGCCGCAGCCTCTTCGACCAGTAGCGGCTCGTCGCCGCTGACCACGTAGATCGGCGCCAGCCCCTTGTTGAGCGCGCCGGCGAGTTGCTCGGGGCGCAGCTTCATCGCGTTTGCGTCACGCCGCCCTTGACGAAGCGTAAGCGGCGCAGCAGCGTTTGCAAGACCTCTTGTTCCATGGCCTGGAACAGCTGGGCCTCTTCGTATTCCTTAGCCAGGATGTATTTGTCGTCGTAGCTCAGGTCGCGCACCAATTGCACCTCGGAGCTGCCGAGCAGCTCTTCGCCCTGCGCGTTCAACACCGCCATGGTGACCTTGTATTCCAGGCGGTATTCCGCGACCTTGCCGGCACCGCTCAAGGACAGGATGTTCTTCGCCCGGCTCGGTTGCGACAGATGGATCACGATCTCGGCCGCTTCTTTTTTGTCGGCCACGGTCTTGCCGGCATCGCGCAGGCTGCGCTTGAGCGGTTCGGTCAGCGGTGAGGTGGCCGGCGAATCGACATAGGCCGAGGCGAAGGGCAGATCGACCTGGCCGCGCAGGTGGAAACCGCAGCCGGCCAGCAGTAGGGCAGCGATGATCAGCGACAGCAGGCTTCGTATGCGCACGTCCATCCCTTTACACGACGATATTGACCAAGCGGCCCGGCACCACCACCACCTTCTTGGCCGGCTTGCCTTCCATATACTTTTGCGCCTCGGGGCTGGCCAATGCGGCCTGCTCGATGGCCTCCTTGGCGGCATCGGCCGCCACGGTCAGCTTGCCGCGCAGCTTGCCGTTCACCTGCAGCACCAGCTCGATCTCGTTCTGCACCAGGGCCGCGCTGTCGGCGCTGGGCCACACGGCCTGGGCGAAGACGAAGCCGGGCTTCAATTCGGCGAGCAGGGCTTGGCCGATGTGCGGCACCATCGGCGCCAGCATCAGGGCCACGGCCTCCAGCGCTTCCTGGCGCAGGCTGCGAGTCACCGCATCGTCGCCCTCTAGCTTGGCCAGGGCGTTCATCAACTCCATCACCGCGGCGATGGCGGTGTTGAACTGCTGGCGGCGCTCGATGTCGTCGCTCACCTTCTGGATGGTCTGGTGCAGCTGGCGGCGGAAGCCCTGCTGGGCGCTGCTCAATTCGCCCCCACTATAAGCGGCCACGCTGCCCTTTTCCACATGCTCGTGCACCGCCTTCCACAGCCGTTTCAAGAAGCGGTGGGCGCCCTCGACGCCGGCGTCCGACCATTCCAGACTCTGCTCCGGGGGCGCGGCGAACATCATGAACAGCCGGGCGGTGTCGGCGCCGTACTGGTCGATCAGGGCCTGGGGGTCGACGCCGTTGTTCTTCGACTTCGACATCTTCTCGATGCCGCCGATGATCACCGGCAGACCGTCGGCCTTGAGTTTGGCCGCGACGATGTGGCCCTTGGCATCGCGCTCGACCTCGACGTCGGCCGGGTTGTGCCACTGTTTCTTGCCGTCAGGCAGGTCGCGGTAATAGGTCTCGGCCACCACCATGCCCTGGGTCAGCAGGTTCTTGAACGGCTCGTTCGAGTTGACCAGGCCGACATCGCGCATCAGCTTGTGGAAGAAGCGGGCATACAAGAGGTGCAGGATCGCGTGCTCGATGCCGCCGATGTACTGGTCGACCGGCAGCCAGTGGTTGGCGCGGCCGTCCAGCATCTTCTCGCTGTTGTCCGGGCAGGCATAGCGGGCGTAGTACCAGGACGACTCGACGAAGGTGTCCATGGTGTCGGTCTCGCGCTCGGCCGCGCCGCCGCATTTCGGGCAGGCGCAGTGGGACCACGCCGGCATCTTCTTCAGGGGCGAACCGACATCGATGGTCACGTCCTCGGGCAGCACCACCGGCAATTGGGCCTCGGGCACCGGTACGTCGCCGCAGCTCGGGCAATGGATGATCGGGATCGGGCAGCCCCAATAGCGCTGGCGCGAGATGCCCCAGTCGCGCAGGCGGTAGGTGGTACGGCGCTCGCCGAGGTTCAGGCCCTTCAGCACCAGGGCGATCTTCTCGATCGCGTCCTGTGAGCTGCGGCCGGTGAAGTCGCCGGAATCGAACAGCACGCCGTGTTCGACGTAGGCCTCGGTCAAGGGCGATGCGAGTTCGCCATCAAGAGGCTTGATCACCGGCTTGATCGCCAGCTTGTATTTCTGGGCGAAGGCGAAGTCGCGCTCGTCGTGGGCCGGCACGGCCATCACCGCGCCTTCGCCGTAGCCCATCAGCACGTAGTTGGCGACCCAGATCGGCACGGCCTCGCCAGTGAAGGGGTGGTAGGCGACCAGGCCAGTGTCCATGCCCTTCTTGTCCATGGTGGCGAGGTCGGCCTCGGCCACGCTGCCCTGCTTACACTCGGCAATGAAGGCAGCCAGGGCGGGGTTGTTCGCCGCGGCCTGCTGGGCCAGGGGGTGCTCGGCGGCGACGGCGACATAGGTCACGCCGAACAGGGTGTCGGCGCGGGTGGTGAACACTTTAAGCACTTCGGCCGCGCTGTTGGCCCTCTCTCCTAGCTCTCCCCCGCTTGCGGGGGAGAGGGACGCGGTGGCCTGCGGCCCTGGCTTTAATGGAAAGTGGATCTCGACGCCGAAGCTCTTGCCGATCCAGTTGCGCTGCATGGTCTTCACCCGCTCGGGCCAGCCGGGCAGGTGGTCGAGTTCGGTCAGCAGTTCGTCCGCGTAGTCGGTGATGCGGAAGAAGTACATCGGGATGTCGCGCTTTTCGACCACGGCGCCGCTTCTCCAGCCGCGGCCGTCGATGACTTGCTCGTTGGCCAGCACGGTATGGTCGACCGGGTCCCAGTTCACCGTCGCCAGTTTCTTGTAGATCAGGCCCTTGTCGAACAGCTTGGTGAACAGCCACTGCTCCCAGCGGTAGTAGTCGGGCTTGCAGGTGGCCAGCTCGCGCGACCAGTCGATGGCCAGGCCCAGCGACTTCAACTGCTTACGCATGTAGTCGATGTTGGCGTAGGTCCAGGCGGCAGGGGCCACCTGGTTGGCCATGGCCGCGTTCTCGGCCGGCAGGCCGAAGGCGTCCCAGCCCATGGGCTGCATGACGTTGTAGCCCTTCATCCGGTGGTAGCGGGCCAGTACGTCGCCGATGGTGTAGTTGCGCACGTGGCCCATGTGCAGCTTGCCTGAGGGATAGGGAAACATGGACAGGCAGTAGTACTTGGGGCGGGTCGTGTCTTCGACAGCGCGGAAGGCCTGTTCGGCCTCCCACTGTTTTTGTGCTTCCGCTTCAATGAGTTCCGGGCGGTAATTGGCGTCCATGATGATCGTTATTGGTCTGAATGTGCTTGAAGAAACAAGCAATTATACCCGTCCGGCGAGGTGACAGGCGGGCTGAGCGGCGTTTATACTTCACGGCCCAGAATTTTTAATCCTCCCCTTATCTGGAGAGCACTATGTCCAAGAAGCACCCCGTCGTGGTCGTGACCGGTTCTTCCGGTGCCGGCACCACCACCGTCAAGCGCGCCTTCGAGCACATCTTCCGTCGCGAGCACCTGACCGCCGCCGTCATCGAGGGTGACAGCTTCCATAGCCTGGGCCGGGTCGAGTTCAAAGAGGCCATGAAGAAGGCCGAGGCCGCCGGCAACAAGCACTTCTCCCATTTCGGCCCCGAGGCCAACGACTTCGCCGCCTTGGAAGGTCTGTTCAAGGCCTATGGCAAGACCGGCAAGGGTAAGCGCCGCTATTACATCCATAGCGACGAAGAGGCGGTCGATCAAAACAAGCGCCTGGGCACCAAGCTCAAGGCCGGTGAATTCACGCCCTGGGAAGACCTGCCCGCGCCGACCGACCTGTTGTTCTACGAAGGCCTGCACGGCCTGGTGGTGACCGACAAGGTCGACATGGCCAAGCACGTCGACCTGGCCGTCGGCGTGGTGCCGGTGGTCAACCTGGAGTGGATCCAGAAGATCCACCGCGACGCGGCCGAGCGCGGCTATTCGGCCGAGGTGATCGTCGACACCATCCTGCGCCGGATGCCCGACTACGTGAACTACATCACGCCGCAGTTCTCCCGCACCCACGTCAACTTCCAGCGCGTGCCGACGGTGGACACCTCCAATCCCTTCATCGCCCGCGACATCCCGACGCCGGACGAGAGCATGGTCGTGGTCCGCTTTGCCGACCCGAAGGGCGTGGACTTCCCCTTCCTACTCAACATGATCCACGACTCCTTCATGTCGCGGCCGAACACCCTGGTGGTGCCCGGCGGCAAGATGGGCTTCGCGATGGAAGTCATCCTCGGCCCGATGATCGAGGCGATGGTGGAGAAGAGCAAAAAGGCCTAAACCCCTTTCTGCGCCACTTGAAAAGGCCGGGCTCCGCCCGGCCTTTTTTGTTTTTCCGTGGTCGCCACGCGCGAAATAATCGGCGTTTATAGGACGGTCAAAACGTTTGATTGCAAAAAAAACGCCCGATGGGCGAAGCTGTAGCGGCCATGTAGAGGAGGCCATATGAATACGAAAGAAATCATGAGTCGTAACCTGAAGACCGTCACCCCGGAAACCAGCATGGCTTCTGTGGTCGCCGACATGTGTTTGTACCGCATCAGCGGTATGCCGGTGGTGGATGCCGACGACAACCTGGTCGGTTTCATCGCCGAAAAGGACGTGCTGCACCGCCTTTTCCCCAGCCTGGAAGACACGATGAACATGAGCTTGCACGTGGATTTCGAGGGCACCGAGGCCGACTACAAATCGGTCATGAACCTCAAAGTCGCCGACCTGATGACGGCCAAGGCCATCGCGGTCGCGCCCGACATGCCCATCCTCAAGGCCGCGTCGATCATGGTCAAGCATCGCTTCCGCCGTATCCCGGTCGCCGACAATGGCAAGCTGGTCGGCATGCTCAGCCTGGGCGACGTACACAAGGCCTTATTCAAGCGGGCGGTGACCAGCAAGGCCTAAACTCTTCCGTCCCGCTCGAAAAGGCCGGGCTCGCCCGGCCTTTCGCTTTTTCAGTCGAGGTGTTTCCCGTGCGCTCGCGAATTGTGCGCGGCGCGCCAAAACAGTGCCCCGTCATTGCGCGCGCACGACGCGCCCGCGTGCAAAGCGGCGCTGGCTGGGCAGGCCGGCATGTGGCACGGCCATTGCTATATGCTGGGTGTGCCATCTGAAACGGTTGTCTTGAGATGGCGAAACAGGCGATCAGGACAAAGGCGTCCTTCCCCATGCGGGGGAGGACGCTTTTTTTATGCCGGTCGCCCGACCAGAGGAAACGGGAAATGCAAAAGATGAAATTGGTGATGGTGGGCAACGGCATGGCGGGCATGCGCACCATCGAGGAATTGCTCAAGATCGCGCCGGGACTCTACGACATTACGGTGTTCGGCGCCGAACTCCACCCGAATTACAACCGCATCCTGCTGTCGCCGGTATTGGCCGGCGAGCAGACGACGCAAGACATCGTGCTGAACAGCATGGATTGGTATGCCGAGCATGGCATTCACCTGCACCTGGGTAAAAAGGTCGGCCGGATCGACCGCAAACAGCGCGTGGTCGAGGCCGAGGACGGGACGCGCGCCGAATACGATCGCCTGCTGTTGGCCACCGGTTCCACCCCGTTCATGCTGCCGGTGCCCGGCGCCGATTTGCCCGGGGTGATCGCTTTCCGCGACATCGGCGACGTCGAGGCGATGATCAACGCCTCCAGCCAATACAAGCGCGCGGTGGTGATCGGCGGCGGCCTGCTCGGCCTGGAAGCGGCCAACGGCCTCAAATTGCGCGGCATGGAGGTCAGCGTGGTGCATCTCGGTTCCTGGCTGATGGAGCGGCAGCTGGACGAACCGGCCGCGCGTCTGCTGCAGAAGAGCCTGGAGGACAAGGGCCTCAAGTTCCTGTTGCAGAAGCAGACGGCGGAACTGGTCAAGGGCGAAAGCGGCCGGGTCTGTGCGGTCAACTTCAAGGATGGCGACAGCGTGCCGGCCGACCTGGTGGTCATGGCAGTCGGCATCCGGCCCAACACTGCCCTGGCCGAATCCGCCGGCATTCATTGTGAGCGCGGCATCGTGGTCAACGATACCCTGCAGACCTACGATCCGCGCATCTATGCCGTGGGTGAGTGCGTCAGCCATCGCGGCGTCGCCTACGGCCTGGTCGCGCCTTTGTTCGAACAGGCCAAGGTCGCGGCCAACCATCTGGCCGAATACGGCATCGGCCGTTATGAAGGTTCGGTCACCTCGACCAAACTCAAGGTCACCGGCATCGACCTGTTTTCGGCCGGCGACTTCATCGGCGGCGAGGGTACCGAGTCGCTGGTCTTCTCCGACCCGAGTTGCGGCGACTACAAGAAGGTGGTGATCAAGGACAACAAGCTGGTCGGCGCTTGCCTCTACGGCGACACGATCAACGGCGCCTGGTATTTCGATCTGCTGCGCGAAGGCACCGATATCGCCCAGTTCCGCAAGACCATCCTGTTCGGCCAGCACCATTTGGGCGATTCCGGCCACGGCCCGGCCGACCATGTCGCCGCCTTGCCGGACAAGGCCGAGATCTGCGGCTGCAACGGCGTGTGCAAGGGCGATATCGTCAAGGCCATCGTCGACAAAAAGCTGTTCACCCTGGACGAGGTGCGCGCCCATACCAAGGCCTCCAGCTCCTGCGGCTCCTGCACCGGCCTGGTCGAAGCGGTGCTGGCCCAGACCGTCGGCGGCGACTACTCGGCGGCGCCGAGCAAAAAGCCGCTGTGCAAGTGCACCGAGCACAGCCACGACGAAATCATCGCCGCGATCAAGGAGCAAAAGTTGAAGTCCATGCGCGCCGTGTTCGACGCGCTGGAATGGAAGACGCCAGACGGCTGCGCGAACTGCCGGCCGGCGCTGAACTACTATTTGCTGGCGCGCTGGCCCGGCGAGTACCAGGACGACAAGCATTCGCGCTTCATCAACGAACGTGCCCACGGCAACATCCAGAAGGACGGCAGCTTCTCGGTGGTGCCGCGCATGTGGGGCGGCCTGACCAACCCCAAGGAGCTGCGCGCCATCGCCGACGTGGCCGAGAAATACCAGGTGCCTGAGGTCAAGGTCACCGGTGGCCAGCGCATCGACCTGTTCGGCGTGAAGAAGGAAGACCTGCCGGCGATGTGGCAAGACCTGTCGGCCGCCGGTTTCGTTTCCGGCCATGCCTACGGCAAGGCGCTGCGCACGGTGAAGACCTGTGTCGGCAGCCAGTGGTGCCGCTTCGGCACCCAAGACTCCACTGGGTTAGGCGTGAAGCTGGAACAGCTGACCTGGGGTTCGTGGATGCCGCACAAGTTCAAACTGGCGGTGTCCGGCTGCCCGCGCAACTGCGCCGAGGCGACGATCAAGGATTTCGGCGTGGTCTGCGTCGATTCCGGCTACGAGCTGCACGTCGGCGGCAACGGCGGCATCAAGGTGCGGGTCACCGATCTCTTGTGCAAGGTCGAAACGGAAGCGCAGGTCATGGCGTACTGCGGCGCCTTCACCCAGCTCTACCGGGAAGAGGCGCACTACCTGGAGCGCACTGCGCCCTGGGTCGAGCGGGTCGGCCTCAATTACATCAAGGGCCGCATCGTGGACGATGCCGCAGGGCGTGCCGCGCTGTTCGAGCGCTTCAAATACGGCCAGCAATTTGCCCAGGTCGATCCCTGGAAGGAGCGGGCAGAGGGTGCCGACGCTGCCGAGTTCCAGACCATCCGCATCACGGCCTAAATTTGTTAGGAAGAAAAATGTCCGATTGGATTGCTATTGCAAAATTCGAAGACTTACCGCGCCTGGGTGCCCGGGTCGTGCAGTTCGACACCGTCCGGGTGGCGGTCTTCCGCACCTCGAGCGACGAGGTGTTCGCCGTCAAGGACGCCTGTCCCCATCGCGGCGGTCCGCTGTCGCAGGGTATCGTCCATGGCAAGCTGGTGACCTGCCCCTTGCACAATTGGCGCATCGATCTGACCAGCGGCGAGGCGGTGCAGCCGGACCGGGGTTGCGTACACACCTACCAAACCAGGGTGGAGGCCGGTCAGGTCTATCTGCGTCTGGCCGCAAGCAAGTCGGCAGCGGAGTCTTGTGCCAGCCATGCCTGAAGTCAAGAGTATCTGCTGTTACTGCGGCGTCGGTTGCGGCGTGCTGATCGAGCACGACGGGAGGCACATCACCGGTGTGCGCGGCGACCCGGAGCATCCGGCCAATTACGGCCGGCTGTGCACCAAAGGCACAACCTTGCATCTGACGGCACAGGCCGGCGGCCGCTGTTTGTATCCGGCGCTGCGGCGGGATAAGGCGGCCGCACGGCAGCGGGTGGATTGGGATACCGCGTTAGATGCGGCAGCTGCAAAATTTGCCGCGATCATCCGTGAGCACGGGCCCGAGGCCGTCGGCATCTATCTCTCGGGCCAGCTGTCCACCGAGGACTATTACGTCTTCAACAAGCTGATGAAGGGTCTGATCGGCAGCAACAACGTCGATACCAATTCGCGCTTGTGCATGTCCAGCGCGGTGGCCGGCTACAAGGCTACCTTGGGTGCCGATGCGCCGCCGGCCTGTTACGACGATGTCGACCAAGCCGGGGTGATCTTCATCGTCGGTTCCAATACCGCTTGGGCGCATCCCGTGTTGTATCGACGCATCGAAGCGGCGCGCAAGGCCAATCCCCAGCTCAAGCTGATCGTGGCCGATCCGCGCCGCACCGATACCGCGCGCGATGCCGATCTCTACCTGCCCATCCTGCCCGGTTCCGACGTGGCCCTGTTCAATGCCATGTTGCATGTCCTGGTTACGGAAAATCGCTTGGCCCAGACCTACATCGATACCCACACCGAGGGCTGGCCAGCGTTGCGTGCGCTCGTGGCCGCTTACACACCGGAGCGTGCGGCCGAGCTGTGCGGCATCGCCGCGGCGGATATCGTGCGCGCCGCGCACCTGTTTGCCGATGGTCCAAGCCTATCGCTTTACTGCCAGGGCCTTAACCAATCCAGCCACGGCGTCGACAAAAATGCGGCGCTGATCAATCTTCATCTCGCCACCGGTCAAATCGGCAAATCCGGTTGCGGCCCGTTCTCGCTCACCGGCCAGTCCAACGCCATGGGCGGGCGCGAGGTCGGCGGCCTGGCCAATCTGCTCTCCGCCCATCGCGACCTGAGCAGGCCGGAGCACCGGGCCGAGGTCGCGCGACTGTGGGGTGTGGACGGCGTGCCGGAACAACCGGGCAGGCCGGCGGTCGAGATGTTCGAGGCGGTGCGGCGCGGCGAGATCCGCGCCTTGTGGGTGGTCTGCACCAATCCGGCCCAGTCGTTGCCGAATCAAGGCTTGGTGCATGAAGCTTTGGCGAAAGTCGAGTTTCTGGTGGTGCAGGAGGCGTTCGCCGATACCGAAACCGTGGCCTATGCCGACCTTTTGCTGCCCGCGGCGACGTGGGGCGAGAAGGACGGCACCATGACCAATTCCGAACGGCGCATCAGCCGTATGCGTGCGGCTGTGTCGCCACCGGGTGAGGCTCGGCTCGATTGGGCGATCGGTGTTGATTTCGCCCGCCGGCTCGGTGCGCGGCTGGGCCGCGATGGCCGCCGCCTGTTTCCCTATCAAACGGCCGAGCAGGTCTGGAACGAGCATCGCGAATCGACCCGCGGTCGCGACTTGGATATCACGGGCCTGTCCTACGCCTTGCTCGATAGGCAAGGGCCGCAGCAGTGGCCGTTCGCCGAAGGTGCCAGCAAAGGGATGGCTAGGCTTTATGCCGACGGGGTGTTTCCTACCGACACCGGCCGGGCGCGATTCTACAGCGCGGCCTGGCAGCCGGTGGCCGAGCCGGCGGATACACAATATCCCTTGAGTCTCACGACCGGCCGGCTGCGTGACCAATGGCATACCATGAGCCGCACCGGCTTGGTGCCGCGCCTCTATAGTCATGTCGAGGAGCCGCAGCTTTCCATGCACCCTGCCGATATGGCTCGCCGCCAGCTACGGGATGGCGAGCTGGTCCGGGTGCACAGCCGGCGTGGCCAACTCGTGCTGCGGGTGAAGGCGGATGCGGATCAGCGCGAGGGCCAGGTCTTTCTGCCGATGCATTGGGGTGGCCGCTTTATGGCGGGGCTGGGCACCAATACCTTGACCGTCGATCGGTGCGATGCGGTGTCCTGTCAACCCGAACTCAAACATGCCGCGGTCGAAGTTGTGCCGGCAGGTCATATGCATCCGCTGGTCCTGATGCTGCATGGCGATGGGGCCGAGTGGCTGCGGCGGCTACAGCCTTATCTCAAGCGATTCGCCTATGCCAGTCTGGGCCTGGCTGGACGCGAGCAGTGCGTGGTGGTGTTGCGTGCCGCGACGGTGGTGCCGCTGGTGGATGCCGACCTGGCAGAACTCGACCGATTGCTCGGCCTGGATGATCCGCGGGCCACGATGTCATTCGTCGATACCGGTAGTGGCGTCTCCAAACGGGCGCGCATCGTCGACGGCCGGATTGCGGCGGTGCGTCTGTACGGCGAGGTCGCCGCCGTCGATTGGCTCAAAGCATTCATGGCGCAAGCGGCCGACGTCCAAGCGCTACGGGCTTGGCTGCTCGCGCCACTGACTGCGCCGCCGCAAGCACCGCAGGGCCACGGCCGCATCGTCTGCAACTGCAAGAACGTGTCCGAGGCGGAGATCAAGCAGGCGGTGGCGGAAGGTGCCGATCTCGATGCGCTCAAAAACCGCCTGCGCTGCGGCACCGAATGCGGCTCTTGTGTGCCGGAACTAAAACGCCTGCTCGCGGAGCAAGCGGTGCCGGCCTGAAACCCGTGTCGTGCCTGTCGATAGCGTCCGCTATCGGCCTGGTCTGTTGTCGTTCGGCTTGGGTGGCGCGGGACAATGCTGCGCTAGATGGCATCGAAATTGCCTCTATGACTGGACTATGAAGCAAACAGATACACATAACACGCTAAAGGTTTTGGTCATCAGCCAGTCGCGCAAGCGGTTGAACCTGCTGCTGGATGCGCTCGCCGAGTGCCCGGAGGGGCACCATGTCGTCGGCCGGCTGGATCAGGCGATCAATCTGCCGGACTGGGTCGATGAGCTGGTGCCGGATATCGTGGTCATGGATACCGACTCGCCCAGCCGCGATACCTTGGAGCAGATTTGCGTCACTACCCAGCAATCGCCGCGGCCCATCGTGATGTTCACGCAGGACGACCGGCGCGAGGCGATGCAATCGGCCGTGCAGGCCGGTGTGACGTGCTATATCGCCGATGGCCTCAAGGCGGAACGGGTGCAGTCCATATTGCAATTGGCCCAAGCGCAGTTCGAGCAGATGAACAACCTGCGCCTCGAATTGCAGCGTACGCGTCAGGAGTTGCAAGAGCACAAGCTGGTGGAGCGGGCCAAGCTGCAGTTGATGAAGCGGCATGGGCTGAGCGAGGACGCGGCTTATCGGCAGATGCGCAAAGAGGCGATGAGCCGGCGCTTGCGCTTGGCGGATGTCGCGCGCGTGTTGCTGAAACAGGGTTGACGCGACGGCGCCCCGTTATGGGGTCCGGTGCCTCCATTTGGGGCGGTGCGCATCGCGGCATTTTCTATCCAATGCCGGTCAATTGCCGCACAGAGCGGGATGCCGGCCGCTTGGCGTTGGTATGAGATTTGCTGTTAGCCAACTGCCGGCGTACCTCCCGGTGCGTTGGCACTTCTTCATGTATTCGCCGAATTTTGTGCGACCGCCCGGTCTGAATGGCCGGGCGGATTTTTTGATTGGAAGCGACGATGACGCCGGAACAAATTCAATTGATCCAATCGACCTGGACCCAGGTCGTGCCCATTGCCGACAAGGCGGCCGAGTTGTTCTACGGCAAGTTGTTTGAACTCGATCCCGCCGTTAAGCCCTTGTTCAAGGGCGATATGAGCGAGCAGGGGCGCAAGCTGATGAAGACCATCGGTGTGGTGGTGAACAGCCTGACCCGGCTGGAAGAGATTGTGCCGACCGTGCAGGAACTGGGGCGCAGGCATGTCGACTATGGCGTCAAGCCGGAACACTACGCCACCGTCGGCGCTGCTTTGCTGTGGACCTTGGAACAGGGCCTGGGTGGCGCTTTTACCCCGACGGTGAAGGCGGCCTGGACCGTCGCCTATGGCACACTGGCGACGGTCATGCAAGACGCGGCCTACGCCTCGGCCTAGACGCCTTGCCAGTGTCATAAGCGGCCGGTCGGCCGTTTTTTTTGGTTCATTCATGGGCGTCATGCACCGCCGCCGTGCGAAATACGCCCAGCGCCCGTTGGCGTGTTGCGGGGATCCGCCATGGGCGCGGGGTTCCGGGAGGCTGTGGCGGTTGGCACGCTCCATGCTAGGTATGAACCGAACGCGATCACCGTCGATCTGGGTTCGGTAGGGTGCAGTGCAATTTGGGGATGTTGGGACAAGGGCGTCCATCCGCGCGAGCGATCGCGTCGGTTGGGCGCCTTTTTTATTGCTTCGGTTGTTTTGCTCGACGCCGCTTGCCGGCATGAGCTGTGCCGAAATTTATTGGAGCGATGTCATGAGCGAAGAATTCAAACCGCAGACCGAAACGTCTGCCGTCGTCAACGAAAGTAAGAGGGATTTCATGAAGAAGACCGCCGGGCTCTCCGCCGCCGCCGCGCTGATGTCCTTGGTGCCGCCGGGCGTGCGCAGCGCGGCCTGGGCTGCGGGCTCCGACGCGCCGGAGAAGGCCGAAGTGAAGATCGGCTTCATTCCGCTGACCGACTGCGCTTCGGTCGCCATCGCCGCCGAGAAGGGCTTCGACAAGAAGTACGGCATCAAGATCACCCCGAGCAAGGAGGCGAGCTGGGCCGGCGTGCGCGACAAATTGGTCAACGGCGAGCTCGACGCCTCGCACGTGCTCTATGGCTTGGTCTACGGCCTGCAACTCGGCGTCGGCGGCCCACAGAAGGACATGGCCGTGCTGATGAACCTCAACCACAACGGCCAGGCCATCACCCTGAATAACCAGATCAAGGCCAAGGGCGTGACCGACGGCGCCGGTCTGGCCAAGCTGGTCAAGGCCGAGCCCAAGGAGTGGACCTTCGCCCAGACCTTCCCCACCGGCACACACGCCATGTGGCTGTATTACTGGATGGCGACCTACGGTATCGACCCGTTCAAGGAGGTGAAGGTGATCACCGTGCCGCCGCCGCAGATGGTGGCCAATATGCGAGTGGACAAGATGGACGGCTATTGCGTCGGCGAGCCGTGGAACGCCCGCGCCATCCACGACAAGATCGGCTTCACCGCGGCGACCACGCAGGACATCTGGACCGACCATCCGGAAAAGGTGCTGGGCACCACGGCCGAGTTCGTGCAGAAATATCCCAACACCGCGCGGGCCATGACCGCCGCCATCCTCGAGGCCTCGAAGTACATCGACACCATGAGCAACCGGTCCGAGGTGGCACGGATCATCGCCGGCAAGTCTTACGTCAACACCGAGTTCGACGTGATCGAGGACCGTATGCTCGGCCAGTACGACAACGGCATCGGCAAGAAGTGGCAGGACAAGAACTACATGAAGTTCTACGGCGACGGCCTGGTCAACTTCCCCTACCTGTCCGACGGCATGTGGTTCCTGACCCAGCACAAGCGCTGGGGCCTGCTCAAGGAGCACCCGGACTATCTGGCCGTGGCCAAGAAGGTGAACCAGATCAAGCTGTACAAGGAAGCGGCGAGTGCGGCCAAGGTGGCGCTACCCAAGTCGGACATGCGCAGCGCCAAGCTGATCGACGGCGTGGTCTGGGATGGCAAGAACCCGAAGGCCTATGCCGACGGCTTCAAGGTGAAGGCGTAAACCCACCCCTCTCCCATCGGGAGAGGGGACAGGGGTGAGGGCGGGCCGTCCGGCCGGACGATGCCCTCACCCCACCCCTCCCCTAGAGGGGGAGGGCGTAACCCAAGGAGTCCGCGATGAGCGCAGTGACCATCAACGAAGGTAGTTTGCAAGACATCATGAATCAATCCGAGACCGCACCCGTGACACCTATCGAGACCGTGTCGAAACCACGGCCCACGCCCCTGCTACAGACCGAGCGGGGCAAGGCCTTGATCGAGGCCATGGGCAAGGCCTTGCGTGCCGCCTTGCCGCCGCTCATCGGCATCTTCCTGTTCATCCTGCTGTGGCAGATCGTCTCCGCCAGCGGTGGCGAGCACGGCCTGCCCGGCCCGGCCAAGACTTGGGCCTCGGCACAACAATTGTTCGCCGACCCTTTCTACGACAATGGGCCCAACGACAAGGGTATCGGCTGGAACATCCTGCACTCGCTGTACCGGGTCGGCGTCGGCTTCGGTCTGGCCGCGCTGGCGGGGATTCCGCTCGGGTTCATGATCGGCCGCTTCAAATTCCTGTCCGGCATGACCGCGCCCATCATCAGCCTGCTGCGCCCAGTCTCGCCATTGGCCTGGCTGCCGATCGGCCTCTACGTGTTCAAAGAAACCGAGCCCGCCTCGCTCTGGGTGATCTTCATCTCCAGCATCTGGCCGATCATCCTCAACACCGCCGCCGGCGTCGCCCGGGTGCCGCAGGATTATCTCAACGTGGCGCGGGTGCTCAACCTGTCGGAGTGGAAGGTCTTCACCAAAATCCTGTTCCCCTCGGTGCTGCCCCACCTGATGACGGGCATCCGCTTGTCCATCGGCGTCGCCTGGCTGGTGATCGTCGCCGCCGAGATGCTCACCGGCGGTACTGGCCTGGGCTTCTGGGTTTGGGACGAATGGAACAACCTCAATGTCGAACACATCATCATTGCCATCTTCATCGTCGGTATCGTCGGGCTGTTGCTGGAGCAAGGCTTGATCTTGCTGGCCAAGCGATTCAATTACGAGTAAGGCGAAAGGAACCGTCATGGACAAATTTCTGCAAATCGAGAATGCCGAGATGGTGTTCGACACCAAGAAGGGCAAGTTCATTGCGCTGACCAACGTGAACCTGAGCGTGGCGCAGGGTGAGTTCATCTCGCTGATTGGCCATTCGGGCTGTGGCAAGTCGACCCTGCTCAACTTGGTGGCCGGCTTGCTCGACCCCAGCTCGGGCGTATTGTTGTTGAGTGACCGAGAGATCAAGGGTCCTGGGCCGGACCGTGCCGTGGTATTCCAGAACCATTCGCTGCTGCCGTGGCTGAGCTGCTTCGGCAATGTCTATCTGGCGGTGGAAAAGGTCTTCGGCGGCAAGGAGGCGAAGAAGCAGCTTAAAGCGCGCACGCAAGCCGCCTTGGAGCTGGTCGGGCTTGCGCATGCCATGCACAAATTGCCAAGCGAGATCTCCGGCGGCATGAAGCAGCGCGTCGGCATTGCCCGTGCCTTGGCCATGGAGCCCAAGGTGCTGTTGATGGACGAGCCCTTCGGTGCGCTCGATGCCCTGACCCGGGCCGGCCTGCAGGACGAGCTGATGCGCATCGTGACCGAAACGCAGGCTACGGTGCTCATGGTCACGCACGATGTCGACGAGGCGGTGTTGCTGTCGGATCGTATTGTGATGATGACCAACGGCCCGTCGGCGACGATCGGCGAGGTATTGGCGGTGGATTTGCCGCGCCCGCGGGATCGCCTTGCCCTGGCGGACGACCCCCGCTACCACCAATTGCGGGGCCGGGTGTTGGAGTTCCTGTATCAACGGCAGATGAAGCGCGCCGCTTAAGCCGTGTCGGAAAACAAAAAAGCCGCCTTTTGGGCGGCTTTTTGTTTCCAGTGGCGCCTAGACTTTCAAGCGGCTCGTTGCCGCCTGCAGGCGGGAGGCCAGGCTGCTTAAGGTGTCGGCCGATTCGGTGGTGCGGGCGATGGCCTGGCTGTTGGCCTCGGCCATGGAGGCGATGCGTTCGACATTGCCGGCGATCTGCGAACTGGCAGTGGATTGCTCCTTCACCGCGCTGGTGATGTTGCCCATGCCCTCGCTAGCTTGGGCCACGGCACTATTGGCCTCGGCCAGCACCATGGCCACGTTCTCGACGAATTCCAGGCTGGAGCGCAAGGACTGCTGGCCGGATTCGATGGCTTGGCCGACGCTGGCCGACTGCTGATTGAGCGAACCGGTGACGCCGTCGATCTCGCTGGCGGCCTGGGCCGATTTTTCCGCTAGTTTGCGCACTTCGTCGGCCACCACGGCAAAGCCACGACCTTGCTCGCCGGCGCGGGCCGCTTCGATCGCGGCATTCAGCGCCAATAAGTTGGTCTGGTCGGCGATGTCCTTCACTTGCTGGGTCATGTTGGTGATCAGGGCGGCGCGGCCGACGAATTCCTGGACCGAATTGGCGATTTCATGCATCGCGTTTTCCACCATATCGATCTCGCCGATCAGCACCGATACCTTTTCGTTGCCCTCGTGGGTGCTCTTCAGGCTTTCGCCGGACAGCCGCTGTACTTCCTCGGCGCTGTCGGCCACGCTGGAGATGCTCACGGTCATTTGCTCGACCGTGGACGAGGCCATGGCCGCCGTTTCGCTTTGTTCTTCCGAGCTGCTCGACACCTGACGGGCAATGCCGCTGAGTTCGCTGGCGGCTTGAGACAGGGCCTCGGTCGAATCTTTGACTTCTTGAATGATGCGGCCGAGGTCGGTGCGGATGTGTTCCGCGCTCTTGGCGAGGAGACCGATCTCATCGTGGCCGGCGCTTGCGATCGGGGTGGAGAAGTCGCCGCGGGCGAGCCGGTCAAGATCGGTGACCAAGCGTCGGGTCGGCAGTTCGACCGCCTTGTGGATCCACCACATAAACCAGAAGAAAGCAGCAACGATGGCAATGGCCATCAAGGTTAGGGTGACCACGATGTCCTGCACCCCGTCCTGGTCGTGTACGGCTTGGAGGTTGTCCCAGGTTTGCCAAAAGCCATAGGCGGCGGCAAAGAGAACTAGGGTGGTGCCAGTGCCGGTGATGATCAGGAGCTTATTGCGGATACGGCTCCCGGCCCAGTTCATAATCCACTTCATCGCGTCTCCTTCAAGGTTCACCAGCCCAGTTAGGTATTATTCGGCGTAAAGTTTAGCGGCAGTGACGGCTAAAGGGAAATGCCTTCGATAAAGGCGATCTCGTCACCGGCGTGGACTGGGTCTAAGGCCTGGGCTTGCTGTTTGTTGATGGTGATGCGCAGGGTCGGGCGCGGTTGGCCAAAGGCGTGTTGCCAGGCGCCGCCGCGCATGGCCAAGATTCGCATCAGGCCGGCGATGTCCTGAACGCTGGGCGGCAGACGCAACTGTTCGCGGCCGATCTCGAGCTTGGCCATCAAGTCGCCGAAATAGAGTACGGTAATCGGATTCATTAGCGATGCCTTCTATAGGGTGAGGCCGATTTTACCCCCGCTGGCGGCGATATAATCCGCACCTCAGAATTGCCAGCCTCTCCATGCCTAACGATCTATTAACGGGCCTCAACCCCGAGCAGTTGCGCGCCGTTACGTGGGCGCAAGGTTCGGCCTTGGTGCTGGCCGGTGCCGGCTCGGGCAAGACCCGAGTATTGACTACGCGTATCGCTTGGCTGATCCAGGCCGGACAGGTCTCGCCCATGGGCGTGTTGGCGGTGACCTTCACCAACAAGGCGGCGCGCGAGATGTTCACCCGCCTGTCGGCCATGCTGCCGATCAATACCCGCGGCATGTGGATCGGCACCTTCCACGGCCTGTGCAACCGCCTGCTGCGGGCGCATCACCGCGACGCCGGCCTGCCGCAGCTGTTCCAGATTCTCGATAGCCAGGATCAGCTTTCCGCCGTGAAGCGGCTGCTCAAGGCGCTCAACGTCGATACCGAGAAATACGAGCCACGCAAGGTGCAGGCCTTCATCAATATGAACAAGGAGGCCGGGCTGCGTGCCGACAAGATCGAAGCCTACGACCCCTACACCCGGCGCCTGGCCGAGTGTTACGCCGAATACGACGCCCAGTGCAACCGCGAGGGCGTGGTCGATTTTGCCGAGTTGCTGTTGCGCTCCTATGAGCTGCTGTCGCGCAACGCCATGTTGCGCGAGCATTACCAGGAACGCTTCCGCCATATCCTGGTCGACGAGTTCCAGGACACCAGCCGCTTGCAATACGATTGGCTCAAACTATTGTGCGCACCGTCGAACGTGATCTTCGCAGTGGGCGACGACGATCAGTCGATCTATGCCTTCCGCGGCGCGAACGTGGCGAATATGGCCCTGTTCCAGAAGGACATGGGCATCGAGGAGGTGATCAAGCTCACCCAGAATTACCGCTCTTTCGGCACCATTCTGGACGCGGCCAATGCGGTGATCAGCCACAACGAAAACCGCCTGGGCAAGGACTTGTGGACCGAGGCCGGGCGCGGCGAACCGATACGGCATTACCAGGCGGCCAGCGATACCGACGAGGCGCGCTTCGTGGTGGAAGAGGCGCAAGCCTTGCATCGCGATGGCATGCGCTATACCGACATTGCCGTGCTCTATCGCTCCAATGCGCAATCGCGTGCGATCGAGCATGCGTTGTTTTCCGCCGGTCTGCCCTATCGGGTCTATGGCGGACTGCGTTTTTTCGAACGGGCCGAGATCAAGCATGCCCTGGCCTACCTGCGGCTGGTGGCCAATTCGGATGACGACAATGCCTTTTTGCGCGTGGTGAATTTTCCGACCCGCGGTGTCGGGGCGCGCACGGTGGAGGCGATCGATGCCGCGGCGCGGGCCGCTGGCACCAGCCTGTGGGCCGCCGCTTGCGCCCAGGGTGCAGGCAAGAAGGGCGTGGCGGCCTTCGTGCAATTGATCGAAAATTTACGCCACGAAACCCAGGGCATGAGCCTGGCCGAGCAGGTCGAGCATGTCGTCGCGCGTTCTGGCTTGATCGAGCATTACAAGAGCGAACGCGACGGTGAAGACCGCATCGAGAACTTGAACGAATTGACCAATGCCGCCACCGCCTTCTCGGCGGAGGCGGGAAACGTCGTTTCGGTAGCAGCGGATATCGACGTGGCCGATGTTAAGTCCGCCTCGGCGGACAGCCGTAACCAGAGCCAGGCGCTTGTCGACTTTAGTTCCGGCGTAACCCCGGAGGGGTTAGCCTCCACTGAAAGCCGCCTATCCGCGTATCCGCTCCTCGCGGCTTTTTTGGCCCATGCCGCATTGGAGGCCGGCGAGCACGAGGCTCAGGCAGGGCAGGACGCGGTGCAATTGATGACGGTGCATGCGGCCAAAGGCCTTGAGTTCGTGGCGGTGTTCATCACCGGCCTGGAAGAAGCCCTGTTTCCGCACGAAAACAGTTTGACCGAACTCGATGGCCTGGAAGAGGAGCGGCGACTGATGTATGTCGCCATTACCCGCGCGCGGCGGCGCTTGTATCTGACCCATGCGGTCAGCCGCATGCTGCACGGCCAAATACGGTATGGCCTGCCGTCGCGTTTCTTGCGCGAGATACCCGAGGCCTTGGTGCAAAGCATCGCCGGCTGGCGTGGCAGCACAGCGGCGCCCTCGGACGAAAGGTTCGCGGCCGTGCCGCCGCGCCATGCCGCCGCCATGCCTTATCGGGTGGGAGACCGGGTCCGACACGCGCGCTATGGCGAGGGTGTGGTCGCCGGCTATCAAGGCCAGGGTGAAGAGACGGAGGTTCGCGTAAGCTTTCCCAAGATCGGCGACAAGTGGTTCATCTTGGAATATGCGCGGCTGACGGCCTGTTAGCGCTCGCTTGTGTTCCGGCGGTGCTGCGCGTCATGAGCACGTTGACGGGAGCGGTAGCGGCATATAGAAAATAAGCAAGCCGCCGACGATGAATGAGAGGAGCCATTTTGTCATTGCGTGATCACGCAGACCATGTGCACGCCCCGAGGTTTTTGGGCGTACCAGTCGTCGCTTGGCTGACCTTGCTGGTCTCTCTCGCCATCACCGTTTTGGTCTGGTATTCGGTCAAGTCCAGCACCGAGCAGGCTGCTGGCGATACCTTCCATCGTCTCGCCCATGAGGTGGAAGGGGCGATCGAGCAACGCTTGCTGGCCTATGAACAGGTGTTGCGCGGTGGGGCGGGTTTGTTCAAGGCGTCGGACCATGTGACGCGGGCAGAGTGGCATCGCTATATCGCGACGATAAAGATCGAGGACAACTTTCCCGGCATACAGGGCATCGGCTTTTCCAAGATCGTCAAACCCGAAGATTTGGCCCGCCACGTTGCCGAGATTCGGGCGGCGGGTTTCCCCGATTACCAGATCAAGCCGCCGGGCGTGCGCGATGTCTACACTTCGATTATCTATCTCGAGCCGTTCGATCGGCGCAACCAGGCCGCCTTCGGCTATGACATGTTTTCGGAGCCCACGCGCCATGCGGCGATGGTCATGGCGCGAGATAGCGGCGAGACGGTGGTTTCCGGCCGGGTGATTCTCAAGCAAGAGATCACCAAGGATGTGCAAAACGGTTTCCTGATGTACTTGCCGTTCTATCGCCGGGACATGGTGACCGACACGGTCGAACAGCGCCGCGCGGCTATTGTCGGCTACGTGTATAGCCCGTTCCGCATGAACAACTTCATGCATGGCATCCTTGGCGGAGAAAAGGCGGACCTGGACTTGCGGGTCTATGACGCGGCCGAGCCGGAGCCGAGTAAATTGATGTACCAAAGCCGGGATTCCGCTGCGACAGATGGCGGCCGTTTCGTGCCGTCATTCCATGACCGGATCAAGCTCGATATCCAGGGCCACGATTGGCTGTTGGAGGTGCGGACGACCCCGGCCTATGAACAACGCATCGATCGCTCGAAGCGGCGCATTGTGCTATCGGCCGGGCTTGCGATCAGTTTGCTGTTCACCGGCCTGGTTTGGCTGTTGGCCACGCGCCGAGAGCGGGCGCAGGAATTGGCCGAGGCGATGACGGTCACGGTGCGCGAGCGCGAGGCTTTTATCCGGGCGATCCTAGACAGTGCCGCGGATGGCATCATCACTATCGACGAGGCGGGTACCATTCTGTCGCTGAATCGCGCAGCCGAGACGATCTTCGGTTATGCGGCCAACGAACTGCTTGGTAGGAATGTCTCCATGCTGATGCCCGAGCCCTACCGTTCCGAATACGATCGTTATCTTGCCAATTACCTGCGCAGCGGTGAGAAAAAGATCATCGGCATCGGCCGTGAAGTCAGTGGCCTACGCAAGAATGGCGAAATCTTCCCGCTCGACCTGGCCGTCAGCGAGGTGGACCAGGAAGGGCACAGGGTGTTTGCCGGCATCGTGCGCGACATCACGGAACGGAAACGGGCCGAGCTCGCCTTGCGCGAAAGCGAGGAGCGCTTCGATCTGGCGCTACGCGGCGCGAACGACGGTTTGTGGGATTGGAACTTGTATACCAACGAGGTCTACTTCTCGCCACGCTGGAAGGAGATGCTCGGCTATGCCGAGGACGAGATCGGCAATAGCGTGGACGAATGGAGCTCGCGCGTGCATCCGGACGATCTCGATCGGGCGCTGGCCAGCGTGCGCGATCATCTCGAGGGCCGTACGCCGTTGTATACCTGTGAGCATCGTGTTCGCCACAAGGATGGCCACTATCTTTGGATATTGGATCGGGGTATTGCGCAGCGGGATGCCCAGGGTAAGCCCTATCGTATGGTCGGCATCCATACCGATATCTCCGAACGCAAGCAGATGGAAAAGATGAAGAGCGAATTCGTGTCCACGGTCAGCCACGAATTGCGCACGCCATTGACCGCCATCCGCGGTTCGCTTGGGCTGATCTCCGGCGGTGCCGTCGGTCAACTGCCGGAGCCGGCCAAGGGCTTGATCGATATGGCTATGGCCAACACCGAACGCCTGCTCGCGCTGATCAACGATTTGCTCGACATGGACAAGATCCAGTCCGGCGCGATGCAATTCGATATGCAGGCTATGGACATCGTGCCTTTGGTCGAACAGTCCCTGCAGGCCAATCAGGCCTATGCCGACCAATACCAAGTCGTCTACGTATTGGCGGAACGCCCGATCCAGGCCATGGCCAAGGTCGATCCGGCACGGTTTACCCAGGTGATGTCGAATCTACTGTCCAATGCGGCGAAATTCTCCAAGCCAGGCGGTCAGGTCGAAGTGCGCGTGACGATCGGGACCGATACCGTGCGGGTAGCCGTCGTCGATCACGGTGTCGGTATCCCCCAGAACGCCCGCGAGCGTATCTTCCAGAAGTTTTCCCAGGTCGATTCGTCCGATACCCGGCACAAAGGCGGCACCGGCTTGGGCTTGAGTATCAGTAAATCCCTGATCGAGAAAATGAACGGGCAGATCGGCTTCGAGAGCCGGCCAGGCGAGGGCGCGACCTTCTATTTCACCCTGCCGCTCAATGGGGGTATTCACTAGGGCGAACGCCGCAAACAGTGGGATAATTTGACTACCCGAGGGGCCGTGATGACGGCCCTCTGTTTTTCCAACGAACCAGAGATAAAGGGACGCAAATGAGCAAGATCGGCTTTGGCAAGAATGTGGACATGAGTTTCGACGAGGCGGTGACCAAGGTGACGGCCGCGCTGCAGACCGAAGGTTTCGGTGTGCTGACGGAAATCGATGTGGCCGGCACCTTGAAGAAGAAGCTGGACAAGGACATGCCCCCCTACCGCATCCTCGGCGCGTGCAATCCGGCGCTGGCGCACCGCGGTATCAGTGCCGAGCCCGAAATCGGCATGTTGCTGCCGTGCAATGTGGTGGTGCGGCAGGACGTGGCCGGCACCGTCCGTGTCGAGTTCATGGACCCGCAGGCCGTGCTGCCGCTGCTGGACAAGCCCGGCATCGCCGAATTGGCCGGCGAGGTGCGCGAGAAGCTGCAGCGCGTGATGAGCGCGTTATAAGTCTGGCGCGGCGCACGGCCGCGTCGGCGCCGACCGATTAGCCCCGGCTGAGTAATTGCTGCGCGGCCGTAAGGTCGTCCGGGGTGTTGATGTTCATGAAGGCTTGAGTCGCGCCCGGAAAGCGGGCGACCGCGCAGCCGTGCGCGGTCTGCCAAGCCTGGACCTTGAGTTGTCCCTGCGCGAGACATTCCGCCAAGCTGCTCAACAGGCTGCGATGCATGAGCATGGTCGCGGGGTGTGTCTGGGTATCGTCGGCGGCGCAGGCGAGGCGCACCCCGCTGGCCCGAGCCTGGGTCAGCAAGCGTTGGGCCAGGTCGGGCGGCAGGAAGGGGGTGTCGCACGGCGTGATCAAGAGCCATTCGCCCCTGGTGCGCTGGCCGGCGGCATGGATGCCGGCGAGTGGGCCGCGATAATCGGCCGAGGCGTCGGTCACGACGGGATAACCGAGCTTGGCATATTCGTCCATATGCCGATTGGCGCTGATGATGATTTCATCGACCTGCGGCGCCAATCGATGCAATACCGCAGCGATTAGCGGCAGTCCGTCGAATGGGATCAGCCCCTTGTCGCGCCCCGCCATGCGCCGGGCCTGGCCGCCGGCCAATACGATTGCGCTGATGCTCGGTTCATTCGACATGCCGATAGAGCCGTAAGGTCTGGTCTTTCTCGCGCGGGCGCTGGCCTAGCCAGACGAACTCATAGTTCGAGCCGGGGGCGGCCGCCTCATCGTGCCGGCCTTGGACCAAGAGGTAGTCGCATTGTGGGCCGAGGCGCTGCGGCAGGTGGTAACGCAGCATGACCGCTGTATCGGCCGCAACTTCGGTTTGCATGCAGGCCGTTGCGGGTAATTGCCGGTCCAAGTCGGCCAGCACCGGTTTCCAGGCCCAGCCGGCTTCGCCCCAGGGCCGGAACAAGGCCATGAACAGTAGCCAAGTCATCGTCATACCTGTGGCCCAAACCAGGGCAGGGCGCAGTTTAGCGCGCGGAAAGAAGGGGATCGCGATCAGCCAGGTAAAGGTGGCGACGATAGCCAGGCCGAGGCTGAAGCCGCCGATCGTGCCGCTTCGATAGTCCGGTGTCATGCGGGCCAGGCGCTCGGCCAGCCGTGGCGGCCAGCCCCACTCCAGCGCGGCGAAATGCAGCCAGAAGATCGCGACGAAGAATAGGAAGCAGAGCACGCCGAACCAATAGAAGGCTTGGGCCGCCCCGCGGCGCAGGTGGCCAATGGCATAGGCGGCAAGCAGGCTCAGGGGGGCGAGCAGGGGCAAGGCGCTGCCATCGCGGGTAAAGCCCGAGGTCAGGGCGGCGTAGAACAACACGGCCGTTCCCGCCAAAGGCAGATGCAGGTCGCTCGCGCGGCTCAGGCGTTTGTGTTCATGCCAGACGGCCCACAGCGCCAAGGGCCAGACCGGCCAAGCGGCCCAGGCCAGCAGCGACAGCAGGCGGCCGGGGTTATTGACCGGGACTAGGCCGGCCAAGCCATGGCCGGCCAGCCAAACCGCCTGGCTGTCTTGGGACGCCAGCCACCCCAGGTAAACGGCAACCAGGGCCAAGCCGGCGCCGATGCCCATGGCCAGTGCCTGTTTATAACTGCGTTCGCGCCAATCGCGCGAAGACATGGGCAATAACAAGATCAGCAGGCCAAGGGTGAGATCGGATAGGCCGTCGAGCAAGGCCAACGCGAACAGGGCCACGGCAATCAGCGCGGCGGCGGGGCGCGCCCGCTTGCGGGCGAGGGCGGCAGCGTAGAACAGCAGGGCGTAGACGGCCAGTTGCAGGCTGTCCGGCAGCAGGGCGTGGGCGCGCAGCATCAGGCCGAACGCCCCCATCAACAGCAGGATGGCGGCGGGTCCGAAGCCAGGGCCGAACAAGGCGTGTGCAGCCAGGCCGGTGCAGGTCAGCGCGACCAGCGTAAACAGGCCGCTGGTGAGGCGAGCGGCATCTTGGATGTCGAGCCAGGGACTCAAGGCCTGGGCGGATAGCCCGCCCAGTAGGGTATGTAGCGGCACGGCGCGGGCATAGGCTTGGCCGTGATCCAGCCAATCGAGGATATCGCCGAGGGCGATGGCCTCTTCGGCCTTCCACGCGTCGCGCCCGGTCAGGCCGTAGAAGGCCCAGATCGCCATCAGTGCAAACAACAGGAAGGTCTTGCGCGACGTTAAAGCATGCATGGCGATAGTATGAATAAAAAAGGCAGCCCGAAGCTGCCTTTTTCGTGTTGCGTGCCGTCGGCTTATTTCTTGCCGTATTTCTGGCGGAACTTCTCGACGCGGCCGGCGGTGTCGACGATCTTCTGTTTGCCGGTGTAGAACGGGTGGCAAGAAGAGCAGACTTCCACGGCCAGGGCCTTGTTCATGGTCGAGCGGGTGGTGAAGCTATTGCCGCAGCCACAGGTGACCTGGATATCGTTGTATTCGGGATGGATGCCGGATTTCATGACGGGCCTTCCAGTACTCAATTCGGAAAGGGCGCGATTATCCCCGAAAATTTTCAATCCGGCAAGGTATTTAATAACGCAGCCGGGTTTGGCCGGCCTCGGCCAGCAGGCGTTCGATCATGGCCTCGGCCTGGGCAGCATAGCTGCCGCCGAACAGATTGAAGTGATTCAGGATGTGATAGAGGTTATACAGCGTCTTGCGTACGGCATAGCCAGGGTCCAGAGGCCAAGCCTCACGATAGGCGTCATAGAAGTCGCGGCTGAAGCCGCCGAACAGTTCGGTCATGGCCAAGTCGGCCTCGCGGTCGCCGTAATAGACGGCCGGGTCGAACAGCACGGGTTCGCCATCGGCGAAGCCGACATTGCCGCCCCAGAGGTCGCCATGCAGGAGCGCGGGGGCAGGCCGGTAATCGGCGAAAAAGGCGGTCAGCTCGGCCATCAGCCGCTCACCCTTGTCCAGCAGCCGGCGCGGGGCGCCGTTGCCGGCTGCCAGGCGCAGTTGATGGCGCAGGCGCCGGTCGCGCCAGAACTCGACCCAGTCGGCACAAGGCGTATTCGGTTGTGGGGTGTCGCCGATGGTGTTGTCCATGCGCCAACCGAACTGGGGCTGGCGGGTGCGGTGCATCGCGGCCAATCGTTGGCCAAGCCGGGCACCGCTGCCGCGGCTGTTTAGTTCGAGATATTCCAGCACCAGATAGGCCTGGCCACCGGCCGCGCCCCAGCAGATCGGCTGGGGCGCGCGCAAGGTATGGCTGCTCAGGATTTCCTTGAGGCCTTCGGCCTCGGCCGCGAACATGGCGGCCTTGTCGGCGACGTTGAGCTTGACGAAGTAGCGCCGGCCGTCTGTGCCATGCAGGACGTAGGCCTCGTTGATGCAGCCACCGCCGACACTCTCGTGGCGGGCGATACGGAACGGACTGTCGGCCGCCTGGCCGATCCGATCCGCGATCCCGGCCCAGGCGGTCATGCCTATTTGATCAGGGTCTTGGGCTCGCGCGACTC
>JAJZTS010000080.1 GCA_021848725.1 Pseudomonadota bacterium | reverse complement strand
GTGGTGGTGATGGGCGGACTTGAACCGCCGACCTACGGATTATGAATCCGTCGCTCTAACCAGCTGAGCTACATCACCACGCCGGGAAACACGCTCTTTCGGCCAAACCGGCACCAAAAGAGCCCGCGATTATCCTTTTTGCCGCCTTGCCGGTCAAGGATTACAACGACTTGTCGGACCAAGTTTGGCCGGCCAACGGCCAATCGCGCTCCGTACCCCGGCTGCGGTAAAGCAGCCAAACCAAGACCAGGACCAGCAGCGCCGCGCCGCCGTTGTGGGCGACGGCCGCAACCAAGGGCCAGCCGAGCACGATATTGGACAGGCCGGTCAAGAACTGCAGGCCGAGCAGATACCACAGGGCCCGGGCGAATTTGCGCATCGACGGCAGGCGCTGCACCTGCCAGGCCAGCCAGGCCAGATAGGGCAAGACGACGAAGGCGGCCAGGCGATGGGTCCAATGGATGGCGATCAGGGCATCGGTCTGGATCAGCGCGCCGCTGCCGGTATGGCCAAGCTCGCGCCACAGGGTAAAACCGTCGGCGAAGTTCATCTCAGGCAGCCAGGCACCATTGCATTCGGGGAAACCCAGACAGGCGAGCACGGCGTAGTTGGTGCTAACCCAGCCGCCCAAGGCAATTTGCAGGATCAACAACGCAAAGCCCAGCCATAGCCAAGACCGCAGTTTGAACATGGCCCGCCAGTCGCTGGCCTGCGGCGCCGGCGTGCGCTCGGCCGCCAGCCAGGCCAGCCCCGACAGCAAGGCCAGGCCCAGCAGCAGATGGATGGTCACCATCAGCGGCATCAGCTTCATGGTCACGGTCCAGGCGCCGAACGCCCCCTGGACACAGATCAGCGCCAGCAAAATCGTCGCCGCCCACGGCGTGTGGCCAAGCTGCCGCCGTTGCGTCCAGGCCAGGACGTTCAACGCGACGATCAGGGCGCCGACCGCCATCGCGAAATAGCGGTGCACCATCTCGATCCAGGCCTTGGTCTCGGTCACCGGGCCGGTCGGCATGGCGGCCTCGGCCGCCGCGATGTCGGCACTGGCATGGATCGGGGTCGGCGTGCCATAGCAGCCGGGCCAGTCCGGGCAGCCTAGGCCGGAATCGGTCAGCCGGGTGAAGCTGCCGAACATGATCAGATCGACGACGAGAAAGGTGGTCAGCCAGACCAGCTTGCGGTATTTGTCGCGGTCGCCGCTGACCCAGACATAGCTCAGGGGCAGCAGCGCGATAAGGAAACCGATAGAGAGCAGTTGCGCGATCATGTGGCCAAGCCGGAATGACGGAAAACCGCCATTCTACGCCGCCCGGCCGCCGCGCCGGGGCCGCTGGGACGATTGCACCAGATTAAACCGGCCGCCTGCCCCGCAACGGCCGAATCGCCCCAGGCCAGGCCGCGGCGGCCTGCGCCCAAAATTCGGCCAAGCTGCCGACGGCACGCACATCGGGCGCACCGAGAAAACGCAGGGCCTGCACCATGGCCGGCAACGGCCGGTGCGGATCGATCGGCGCGGCCAGGGTCTGCTTGGACAGCTTGTCGCCGACGGGGTCGAGCACCACCGGCAGATGGGCATAGCTCGGCGTGGCCAGGCCGAGGCAGTGCTGCAGCACGATCTGGCGTGGGGTCGAGGTCAACAGGTCGGCGCCGCGGACAATATGGCTGATGCCCTGCTCGGCGTCGTCCACCACCACCGCGAGTTGATAGGCGAACACGCCGTCGGCCCGCTTGAGCACGAAGTCGCCGGATTCGCTGGCCAGATCGCAGGCCACGCGGCCCTGGATGCGGTCGTCGAACACAATGCGTTCGGCCGGCACGCGCAGCCGCAGGGCGGCATCGGCGCTAGGCGGCCGCTCGCGACACGTGCCTAGATAGATGAAGCCGTCGATGCCGCGCTTGGCGGTCTCGGCCAGCTGCTTGCGGCTGCAAGCGCAGGCGTAGACCAAGCCCATGGCTTGCAAGGTCTGCAAGGCCGCCTGGTATGCCGCGCCGCGCCGGCTTTGATACATGACCGCGCCATCCCACTCGAAGCCGTAGGCCTCCAGCACCCGCAGGATCGCGTCGCTCGCGCCCGCCACCACGCGCGGCGTGTCCACGTCTTCCATGCGCAGCAACCACTCGCCGCCGTGCGCACGGGCGTCGAGATAGCTGGCCAAGGCCGCAACCAGGGAACCGAAATGCAGCGGGCCGGTAGGCGAAGGCGCGAAGCGGCCGCGATAGCGCGATGACGACATCGCGCCATGTTAACCCGTGCCTGGACTAGGCGGAATCGCCGGCGCAGGCGGCGTCTGCCGGAAAGGCCGCCGGCTCGCCGAGCGCGAGCCGGTCATAGACCTCGACCATGCGCGCCGCCATGCGGTCGGCCCGCCAGCCGTGGGCATAGTTCACCGCCTTGACCGACAGCGCCGCCAATTCGCCCGGCAGCACCAGCAGCTCGGCCACCAGGCGGGCAAAGGCCTCGGGGTCGTCCGGCGCGATACGGCAACCCTCGCCTTCCTTGAGCACGTCCTTGGTGCCCATCTCGGCCAGGGCCACCACCGGCGTGCCTTGCGCCATCGCCTCGAGCAGGACCAGGCCCTGGGTTTCGGTGCGCGAGGCGAACACGAACAGATTGGCCGCGCGATAACAATCGAGCAACTCACGGCCGCGATCGAGATAACCGACAAAACGCACGCTCTCGGCCAAGCCCAACGCCTCCGCCTCGCGGCGCAGGGCCTCCTCGGCCGGCCCCTCGCCGGCGATGACCAGACAGGCCTCGGGCTGGCTCTGACGCAGGCTGGCCATCATCTGCAGCAGAAAACCGATGTTCTTCTCATAGGCGACGCGGCCGACGAACAGCAGCATCGGCCGCTGCGGCGCGATGCCGTGGCGCCCGCGAAAGCCGGCGCCGCTTGCCTCGGCGAAGATCGCTTGCGGCATGCCGGTCGGGATGATCTCAACCGGCTGGTGCACGCCATAGCCGCGCAACGCCTTGAGCATGGGTTCGGACGGCGCGACCACGGCGTCGAGCTGATTGCACTGCCGGCTGGAGATGGTCCGGGCCAGGCGCTTGAGCCAGGCGCGCGGCAACACCGGCAAATACAGATAGAAATACTCTTCGAACAGGGTGTGATAGGTCTCCATCACCGGCAGCCCCATGCGCTTGGCGTAGCGCAGGCCGGCGTAATGGGCGAAAAACGGCGTGTGGATATGGACCACGTCGTAGCGGCCGGGCAGGCCATGCAGCGTCTTCATCAGCTTGCGCCAATGCATCAGCCGGTCTTCCGGGTCGAAGGCCAGCTTGCGCCCGGGTACGCGCACGATCCCGGGCTCGTCGGCCTCGTCGCCGTAGCGCGGCACCACCAGCGTCACTTCGTGGCCAGCGGCCAGCAGCGCCTCGCGCAGGGTTTGGATGGAAGTGGAGACCCCGTTGACGCGGGGGAAGTAGACATCGGACAGAAGCAGGATATTCATACGGTCGGCCACCATGTGCAGACCGTTTTATAGAAGCGTAACGTTACTGGGGTGTGACAGCGTCGTCGCGAAACTGCAATGCATACAGGCGGGCATAGCTGCCGCCGAGCGCGATCAACTCGGTATGGGTGCCCTGCTCGACGATGCGGCCGCGCTCGAGCACGACGATGCGATCCGCCTTTTCCACCGTGGACAGGCGATGCGCGATGACCAGGGTGGTGCGGCCCTGCATCAGATTTTCCAACGCGGCCTGGACGTGGCGCTCGGATTCGGTATCGAGCGCCGAGGTCGCCTCGTCGAGAATGAGGATGGGCGCATCCTTCAGCAAGGCGCGGGCAATGGCGAGCCGTTGGCGCTGGCCGCCGGACAGCTTGAGCCCGCGCTCACCGACCAGGGTGGCAAAACCGTCGGGCAACTCCTCAATGAAAGCCAAGGCATGCGCCGCCTCGGCCGCGCGCCGGATCTCGGCCTCGCTCGCCGTGCCTTGACGGCCGTAGGCGATATTGGCCGCGACGCTGTCGTTGAACAGGGTGACCTCTTGCGACACCAACGCGATGTTGGCGCGCAAGCTGGCCAACTTGATGTCGCGCAGATCGGTGCCGTCGAGCAGAATGCGGCCCCGGCTCGGACAATAGAAGCGCGGGATCAGATTGACCAAGCTGGTCTTGCCGCTGCCGGACGGACCGACCAGGGCCACCGTCTCGCCCGGCCGGATGGCCAGATCGACGCCGTCGAGCGCGGCCGCCGTCTTGCCTTCATAAGTGATGGCGATGTCCTCGAACCGCAGCTCGCCGCGAGCCCGGCCGATTTCTTGCGTGCCGGTATCCGGCTCGCCGGCCTGATCGAGCAGGCGGAACACCTCTTCCGCCGCGGCCAGGCCGCGCTGGATCGCCTCGTTCACGCTGGACAAGCGCTTCATCGGCCCGGCGATCAACAGCATGGCGGTGATGAAGGAGACGAAGCCGCCGACCGTGGTCTGATCGGCCGCCGCCTGCATGGTCGCGGTGTAGACAATGGCGGCCAGCGCGAACGCCGCCATCAATTGCAGGATCGGGCTGTGAGCGTAGGCCGCCACCGCGGTCTTCATCGCGAACTTGCGGGCCTGGTCGATCGCCTGGAAAAAGCGGCCGCGCTCGTAGTCCTGACCGTCGAACACCTTGATCACCTTGTGGCCGGCGATGCTCTCTTCCAGCACGTGGGTGATGTCGCCCAGGTTTTGCTGCATCAAACGGCTGGTCTTGCGCAGCCGGCGGCTGATCGCGACGAACACCCAGCCCGCCAGCGGCACCAGCACCAAGGTGATGATGGCCAGGCGCCAGTTCAGATAAAGCATCCAGCCGACCAGGCCGACGATAGTCAGGCCATCGCGCACCACCGAGGTCAGCGCCACCGTGGCCGACTGCGTGACCTGGGTCACGTTGAAGGCCAGCATCGAGACCAGATGCCCCGTCGTCGCGTCGTCGAAATAACGGGTCGGCTGCACCACCAGGCGGTCGAACATCGCGCGGCGCAGGTCCATGACCAGCCGGTTGCCGACATCGGCCATCGCATAGTTGGAGATGAACATCACGATGCCGCGCACCAGAAACAGCGCGATCAGGGCCAGCGGCACCCAGCGGATGACCGCCATGTCCTTGCTGATGAAGCTGCCGTCGAGCATCGGCTTCATCAGCGCCGGCAGCACCGGCTCGGTGCTTGCCAGCACGATCATGGTAGCGATGGACAGCGCGAACATCCGCCAATGCGGACGGACAAAGCCGAGGAGCCGGAGGTATAAAGTCTTGCTGTCCAATTTACAACGAAACGCTCCGCGGAAAAAATATGCGAAAACAAGCTGTTGACGCGACAAATTAACGCCAATTATAGTGCGATCACATCGCTTTCGTGGAAACTCGCCCAAAAGGCCGGCCGTCAACCTCGCAAATGCTCGAAGAATTGGATTCGCTGGAAAACAAATTGGCGCAACTGGTCGCCCGCTATCAAAGCACGCGGGAGGAAAACCTGCGCCTGCGCCAACAAGTGCTGGCGCTGGAAGACGCCAACAAGCAACTGACCGAACGCGTGAACGAAGCGCGTTCGCGCGTCGAAACCCTGTTCAATCAACTGCCCGACGAGTGACCATGGCCAACGGCTCGAAAAACGTCAGCCTCGACGTGACCATCATGGGCCGCGAGTTCCGCATCTCCTGTCCCGAGGACGAAAAGGCCGGCCTACTGCAATCGGTCGGCTTCCTCGACAAGAAGATGCGCGAGATCCGCGAGAGCGGCAAGGTCATCGGCATCGAGCGCATCGCGATCATGGCCGCGCTCAACATCGCCCACGACTATCTGAGCAACAAGGGCGGCGATCTCGACCCCGATGCCGCGCAAGAGCGCATCGACCGCCTGCACGGCCTGCTTGATCGTGCGCTGGCCGCGCAAGATAATCTGTTCTGATTCCCTGCTGCGTTCGCGAAGGTGCGCGTATCTCTGAACCGATGCGTATGCACTGGCTGCGGC
>JAJZTS010000079.1 GCA_021848725.1 Pseudomonadota bacterium | reverse complement strand
ACAATCGCGGCCAAGTTTGGCGTGTCCTTGGCTTGGCTCAAGGAACACAATCCGATCAAGTTGTGGCGCGGCAAGGTCGCCAATACGCAGACCCTGGTTGTGCCGGCTCCCAACAGCAAACCAGTCCAAACCAAGGTCGAAGCGTCACCCCCCAACCTCACACCGCCGGTGCATTCAGCTGCGGTCAAGCACAGCGCGAAAAGCGCCAAGCACAACAAACGCGCACACCAACGCACGCACACCGTACGCAAGGGCGACACCTTGAAGCGCCTCGCCAAACGCTACAACGTGAAGATTTCCGAGATTCGCCACATCAACCAGGCGACGACCGAACCCTTGCGGCCCGGCACCAAGCTCACTATCCCAGCCAGCAGTTAGCCGTACAAATGGCAGGCTACGCGCCGGCCTTGCCACGTGTCCAACGAGGGATTCCGTTCAGCGCAGATAGGCTGCACATCGCCGCAACGCGGTGCGAACGGGCAGCCAAGCTGAGCGAATTTCTCCGAGAAGACGGCGATTTGCGGCAGGCCTTGCCCCGGCGCCGATGCCAGCAATAGGCGGGTGTATGGATGCAGCGGCTGGCTCAAAATACTTGGCGCCGCACCCTCTTCGACAATGCGACCGCGATACATCACCGCCACCCGATGCGCGAGATAGGCCACGACGGAAAGGTTGTGGCTGATGAACAAATAGGCCAATCCGTGTTCGCGCTGCAGATCCTTCAACAAATTCAGAATCTGGGCCTGGACCGAGACATCCAGGGCACTCGTCGGCTCGTCGCAGATCAGCAATTTGGGTTCCACCGCCAACGCCCGCGCGATGGCAATGCGCTGGCGCTGGCCACCGGAAAAGGCATGCGGGTAACGCAAGGCCGCACTCGCGTCCAAGCCGACCTGCCCTAGCAAGCGAACGACCAAGGCCTTGCGTTCCGCCCGCCCCAGTTCCGGCCTAAGGGCTTGCATGCCCTCCTCCAAGACGTCGCCCACCCGCATGCGCGGATTGAGCGAAGCGAAGGGGTCCTGGAACACGATTTGCATTTCGGCCCGCTTGCGCCGCAGGGCCTCGCTGTCCAGGCGGCCGATCTCCATACCGGCCAGCCACACGCTCCCGGCCGTCGGCTCGATCAGCCGCAATATACCGCGTGCCAAGGTACTTTTGCCGCAGCCCGACTCACCGACCAAGGCCAAGGTCTCGCCGGTCCGGATCTCGAACGAGACACCATCGACCGCCTTGACTGCACCGACGGTTCTGCGAAACAAGCCCCTGCGAATGGGGAAATGCACGGCAAGGTCTTGCACTTGCAGCAAAGCCGGCTGATCCGCAGGCGGCTCGACCTCGCTGGACTGCGGCAGGTTCGGCCGGGATAAACCAGGCCGGGCCTCAACCGCCAAATGACAACGCACGCGATGCCCCGGCCGCAGCTCATAGAGAGCCGGCGCCTCGTGACGGCAGCGGTCCCATGCCTGCGCACAGCGCTCTTGGAAACGACAACCGGGAAAGACCGTACCGAGCGGTGGCACGTTGCCTGGAATATGGTCTAAGCGCTCGCCACGCCGCCGGGTCGACGGCAATACGCTGAACAGCTTCTGCGTATAGGGGTGGAAGGGTTGTTCATACAGCGCCTCGCGGGCCGCCCACTCGACCACTTCGCCGGCATACATGATGGCCACCCGGTCGGCCATATCCCGCGCGACGTCAAGGTCGTGGGTGATGAGCAACAGGCTCATACCCTGCTCCACCTGCAACTGCTTGAGCAAACGCAGGATCTGGGCCTGCACGGTCACGTCCAAGGCCGTCGTGGGTTCGTCCGCAATCAAGAGCTGCGGCTCGCCGGCCAACATGGTGGCGATCAGCGCGCGTTGGCGCTGACCGCCGGAAAGCTGGAAGGGATAACTCGCGGCCAGATCGACCGGCAGACCGACGGCGAGCAACAGGCGCTGGATCTCGGCTGCGGCGGCGCCCTTTAAACTCCGATGTACCGACAAGGCCTCGGCAATCTGCTGCGCGATGGTCAACACCGGATTCAGACTCAACATCGGCTCTTGGAAAATCATGGCTAGCCGGCCGCCGCGCACCCGCTGCATCGCGCGTTCAGGCAAGGCAAACAGATCGATCCCGTTCAAATTGGCCTCGCCACCGGTGATGGCCAAGCCCTCCGGCAATAAACGCATCAAGGCCAGTGCGGTGAGCGACTTGCCGCAGCCCGATTCCCCCAGCAAGGCCACGCATTCGCGTGGCCCGATGGCTAAGGACACGCCATCGACCGGCGCCAGGCGACGCTCGCCGGCCGCAATCTCCACGCGCAGGTCGTGCAAAGCCAAGCCGTTCACGCTCGCCCCCCCGCCCTCGGATCGAAGGCGTCGCGCACGCTATCGGCAAACAGGTTGGCCGACAGCACCAGTACGAACATGAACAGAAAGGCCGCCGCCAGTTGCCACCAGACCATAGGCTCGCGCGCCAGCTCCAAGCGGGCGCCGTTGATCATATTGCCCCAGCTCGCCATGGTCGGATCGACGCCGACGCCGACATAGGACAACACCGCCTCGGCCAGCACCAGGCCGGAGAAATCGATCACCACCGTAATCAACACCAAGTGGCTGACGTTGGGCAAGATATGGCGTGACAGGATGCGCAGGTTGGCGACCCCGAAGGCACGCGCCGCCTGGATGTATTCCAGCTCGCGCAACTTCAGGGTCTCGCCGCGCAGCAGGCGGGCCAGGCCGGTCCAACTGGTCACCCCGAGGATGCCGCAGAGAAAGACCAGACGGAGATCCGAGCGGGCCGCGGCGGTATCGAACAATTCGGGGTGCGTCTCGACATAGACCTGGGCCACCAGCACCGCCGCCGCAATCAGCAGCACGCCGGGAATGGAGTTCAGGGTCGTGTAGACATACTGGATCACGTCGTCCACCCGGCCGCCGTAATAGCCGGCCGCCACGCCGAGGAACAAGGCGAAGGGCAACATGATCAAGGTCGTCAGCGTGCCGATCAGCAGACCGGTACGAATGCTCTTGAGCGAGAGATAGAACACGTCCTGGCCGACCTTGTCGGTGCCCAGGATATGGTAATCAAGGGAAAGCCGCCCCAACACGCTGCCGAGCACGAGCAACAGGCTCAACGTCACCAGCGCCGTACGCCAGGCCGCCGCCTCGGGCGCTCGAAGCAGTTGCGTTATTGCCGGAACAAAACCACGGGCCCGCCATGCTTGACTCAATGCCGCCAACAGCCAAAAACCGAACGCCAGCCCTGCCCCCCACAGCACCCCCACCGCCGCCCGCCAAGCGATGTCCCCGGCCCGCCCAGCCGTATCGGCCAAATGGGCACCGCCGTATTTCAGGCGCGGGTAGTCGCGCATTTGGCCACCGTCCGGCAGGCTCAAGTTTTCCTTGGCATAGAGATGCAGGGCGAAGGGCTCGGAATAGGTCGTTTCCACCCGCAGGCGCAGCGGTTCGGCGAGGACATCCAGCACGGACAGCACCTCGTTGCCATACTGAACCGGCTCCCTCGCTGCTACCGGCAAGGCCGGGCGGAAATGCAGCGAGTCGAGCACGCCGATTGCGGCATAGCCGGCCAGGATCACCGCCGTCACCACCCCCATTCGGCTTTGCGCCACGCGCAGCCATGGCGCACGCAAATGTTCGTGCCGCCGCACATGTAGGACAAAAGCGAGCACCGCCGCCAAGAGCAGGAATAGCAGCGCATCGCTCCACAGGATCTCGGGTCGAAAGCTCATTCCAGCCTCACCCGTGGATCGACCGCGGTGTAGGAAAGATCCGTCAGCAACAGCCCCAGGATGTAAAGCACCGAACCGAGAAACACCATGGCCCGCACGATGGCGAAGTCCTGGGCCTGGATGGCGTCGATGGTGTAACTGCCAAGGCCGGGGATACCGAAGAACGACTCCAGAATCAGGCTACCGAGAAACAGGCGCGGGATCACCACCACGGCACCGGTGAGAATAGGGATCATCGCGTTACCCAAGACATGGCGGAACAGCACAGCTCGCTCGGACAAGCCCTTGGCCCGGGCGGTGCGCACATAGTCCTTGTGGATTTCCTCCAGAAACAGCGTGCGGTAGAACCGGCTGGAGTCGCCCAGACCAGAGACCACCCCGACCAGGATAGGCAGCAGCAGAAACTTGATACCCACCCACCCCGGCTCGTAACCGGACACCGGCACCCAATGCCAGAGCTTACCCAAGAGGTACTGACCGCCGATGATGTAGAACAGGCCCGAGATCGACATCAACACGACGCACACCACCACGCCGGCGAAATCGAGATAGGTCGCGCGAAAGAACACCATGACCAGAGCGAAACTGATGTAGGCCATGAGCCCGACCAGAAAGGTCGGCAAGGCGATGGCCAGACTAGGCCACATGCGAACGCCGATCTCGCGGGCAATGTCACGACCATCGTCGGCCTGACCGAACGAGAAGGCAAACAGTTTGAGCGACTTGTCGACGAACAGGGTATCGCTGACTTTGCCCACGCCCTGCTCCACCTGATTGAAGAACAGCGGTTTGTCATAGCCATGCTCGGTCTTCCAGCGCTCGATCGCCTCCGGCGTGACATGCTTGGCCCCGAGATGGATGCGCGCCATATCGTCCGGGGTATTGACCACGAAGAACAGCGCGAAGGTAAGCAGGTTGACCCCGATCAGGATCGGAATGGCATAGAGGATTCGGCGAACGATGTAGGCCAGCATGGGGAGGCATCATACCAACGGACTCTAGCCGTCACCATGCCCGGCTGCTGCTACGAATCACCCTTTGCTGCCGCCTGCTGCCGACGCCGATAGGCGCGTACCGCCGGCACCGCCGCCGCCAGCAAGACCAGCAAGCCGGCAAGCAGCGGCCACCACACCGGCCGGTTCCATCGGCTTTGGTAGCCGATGCGCTCTACCGGCTCCACTCGCCGGTACTTCAAGGTGTTGTTGGCCATCAGGTTGGGCTTGCCGTTCTTCACCCAGGCGTGGCGTAAACCGAAGTTCTTGGGGAAGTAGGCGAAGACCCAGGGCGCATCGTTACGGACAATATCGACCATGCGGTCGATCACGGCTTGACGCGCCAGGCCGTTGGCCATGTCCTTCATCTGCACAAACAGCCGATCGAATTCAGGATTGACATAGTTGGCCGCATTCTCGCCGTTCTTGCCCACCTTCTGGTTCGGCCCATAAAGCAGGAACAGGAAGTTCTCCGGGTCGGGGTAATCGGCGTTCCAGCCCCATTCGAAGATCTGGGCATTGCCCTTCAGCATCTTGTCCTGGAAACGGTTGTAATCGGTGGCACGCACGACCAGTTGCACGTCGAGCTTTTCGAACTGCTTGCGATACCAGTCGAGCCGGCTCTTGGCCTCGGGCCCACTGGCCATGGTATCCAGGTAGAGGGTAAGCGGCTTGCCCGTGCGCGCCTCGCGGCCATCGGGATAGCCCGCCTCGGCCAGCAAGCGCTTGGCATCTTCGATGCTGCGGCGGACGGCCCGGCCGGCCCGCCAACGATAAACCGCCGGATCGATCCCCGCCTCACCCTCGCGATAGCCATAAATGCCTGGCGGCAACGGCCCCTGAGCTGGAATGCCGCGGCCGTTGAGGAAGATGGAGATGAACTCTTCATAATCCAGCGCGATGGAGATCGCCTGGCGTAATTTGCGAGCAGATTCGTTCAAGCCCCCCAAGGTCGGGTCGCGCATATTGAAGCCGACATACCAGATCGAAGTGCGCACCGCCGTGGACAATGCGATCCCGCGCGCGCGCATCTCGGGCGAGAGATCGGGCTGACCATCGGGACCGATGCGGATGGCTTGGTCGAAGGTATCGGAACTGATACCCGAGAGGTCATAGTAGCCCTGGAGAAATTTGGTCCAATAGGGGATGTCCTCCTTCTCCAGCCTATAGACCGCCTCGTCGATCAGCGGCAGCCGCTTGCCGGCATCCGCCAATAAACCCTCGGCCCGGTC
>JAJZTS010000023.1 GCA_021848725.1 Pseudomonadota bacterium | reverse complement strand
ATCTTCTTCGGCAGCAACACCGGCAACACCCGCAAGATCGCCAAGACCATCAAAAAGCGCTTTGCCGACGACGCGCTGTTCGCCGACCCGCTCAACGTCAACAAGGCCACGCCCGAGCTGGTGGCGAACTACGACTACCTGATCCTCGGCACCCCCACCCTGGGCGAAGGCGCCCTGCCCGGCCTCGAGGCCGACTGCCAGAACGAAAGCTGGGCCGAGTTCCTGCCCCGCCTGGCCGGGCTCGACTTCAGCGGCAAGACCGTCGCGCTGTACGGCCTGGGCGACCAGGAGAAATACCCGGACAACTTCGTCGACGCCCTGGGCGAGCTATACGACTTCGTCACCGCGCGCGGCGCCAAGGTAGTCGGCGCCTGGCCCACCGACGGCTACGACTTCATCGCCAGCAAGGCCGAACGCGACGGTGCATTCGTCGGCCTGGTGCTCGACCTGGACAACCAGAAGATGCTGCTGGAAGACCGGCTGGAGACCTGGCTGCGCTCGATCGCGGCGGAGTTCGGCCTGCCGCTGGGCTGAGATGTCCAACCGTAACCGTCATCGCGAGCCCCCGCTAGGCGAGGATAAGGCGCCTAGCGCCGTGGCGATCCCGCAATCAGGCCACACCCCCCTTAACTCGCCGGTCGAAGCCGATGCACTCGCACTGTTCCGGCACGCCTTCAGTGCCAAGCAGTGCCAGGCCTGGCTGACCGGCCTGATCGAGCAGTTGCGTTGGCACAAGGATTACTACGAGGTACACGGCCGCCGCTTCCACATCCCGCGCCTGCAAGCCTGGGTGGCCGATGCCAGCATCCAGTACAGCTACAGCAACAACCTGCTCGAAGTGCAGCCCTGGTCGCCGCTGCTGCGGGCGATCAAACGCGCGGTCGAGGCGCGGGTCGGCCACCGCTTCAATGCCGTGCTCATCACCTATTACCGCAACGGCGGGGACCACGTCACTTGGCACGCCGACGACGAGCGCGAACTGGGCGACGCCCCGATCATCGCCTCGCTCAGCCTGGGCGCGACGCGCACTTTTCAGTACAAACCCACGGACAGGGAAGCGGTCGAAGGTTTGCCGCTAGAGGAAGGCGATCTACTGTTGATGCGGCCGGCCTTTCAGCAGAGCTGGCTGCACCAAGTGCCGGCCGAGCCGGGGATCGCAGCCGGTCGGATCAACCTGACCTTCAGGCAGGTGATGGCTGGTGAGGCGTTTGAGCGGCAGAGGGAGCAAAGCGTGTCGTGAATGGACGGCCAGAGTAGTCGGCTTGAAGGACGGCTTATCGGCCTTTGCGGATGTTACAGGTCGAAGGCAAGTGGCCATTCGACCCTAGCCTCTCTCATTGTTCTACCGACGGATGGCACAGGGTATTGGACTGGATTGCGATTCCAAAACGATTTTTTTATATCTGCCATCGAAGCGGCCGATATGAAGACCACGGCGCATCGCCAGCAAGGCCGAGCACGGCGGCATGTGGCTTGCGGATGCAGGTTGACGTGTTGCCAGCCCCGCCCGGCGGGCTTAGGATGGGAAAAGATAAAAAGGGCGAGCTAATTTAATCTCCCCAATAAACCAAAACACCAAATCGTGATTGCGCATGAAAAGGGGAACAGCAATGGAAAGCACCGCCCTCAGCGAAAACGAGCAGTCGGCCAAGACCCTGACCACGGTTATCTACGCGCTGTATGCCGCGTCCTTCTTTATCGGCATCACGGCCATCGTCGCGATCGTGATGAACTACGTCAAGAAAGAGGACATGGCCGGGACCTTTCTGGAGAGCCACTTCCGCTGGCAGATTCGGACCTTCTGGTTCGGCCTGCTTTGGGGCGTGCTGGGCGGGCTGACGATGCTGATCGTGGTCGGCTGGTTCGTGTTGGTCGCCAACGGCATCTGGATCGTCTACCGCATCGTCAAGGGCTGGCTGCGGCTCAACGACAACAAGCCGATGTACCCCGCCTGATCCGGCCGGCCAGGCGCTGCGGCTAGCTGAACTGGATCAAGGCTAAAGCAGACTGTGTAAGGCATTGAGCCGGCCTTGATCACGCCTGCCACACCCCAAACCCCGCTTCGCGGAAATCGATAGCCAATTCGACCTCCATGTCGCGCGCCTCGTCGTAGGACATCGGGTTATACGCTTCGTAAAACTTAGGCAATAAGCGCAGCCCATATTGCTGGACGTAGCGATTGGCCTGGATGCCGGCCTTGTGCTTGTCGAAGCGCACGTCGGGGTCCAGGCCGGTCATGCCGACATAGACACAGGGCTTGCCCGCGACGTAATCGGGGTTGGCTTTCTTGAACCGACCTTCGTACAGCACGTCTTTCGACAACTCGATCACGTAGACGTGGTAGTGCTTACGCCCCGCCATGGCTGCCGCGGCCGGGTGTGCGGTTACAGGGACAAGGTCATTGCGGTTACGCCGCCTGCCCCATCGGCGCCACATCCTGCTCGATGCGCGCGCCGCTTTCGGCCAGGGCGATCTTCATGTCGTAGTCGCTTTGCAGGCCCAGCCAGAACTCGGCGCTGGTGCCGAAGTAGCGGGCCAACCGCAGGGCGGTGTCGGCGCTGACGGCGCGGCGTTCGCGCACGATGTCGTTGATGCGGGGCGCCGGCACGCGCAGGGCCATGGCCAGGGCATTGGCCGACAAGCCAAGCGGGACCATGAATTCTTCCCGCAGTATTTCGCCCGGATGAATCGGGCGCATGCCATTTACGATGTCCATGTTGGTCCCCCATGCACTACTTCATAGTAGAAGCAGACAATTTACCGGATTAAATGTCAATTGTTGGTCGGCCAGCTTGGCTTCAGGCCGATTACGTAGCAAACCCGCCAATCCATCCTCCCGACCAGGGCAACACCTGGCTGAATCCCAGCCGCAGCGCTGCCTTGCAGCCGACGACCGCTCAGGCACAGGCCTTGCTAGATACCAACCATTCCGGCATCGAGCCGAACACAGGCATTGATAGAGGTGAGCGATGAAGCTGCGGATCGAGCGGCCCCACGTCGAGGCCATGGTGCGGGAATTCCCGCACCTGGCGCCGTTGACCGAGCAACTGCGACTGGGTAACCGGGCCGAGGCAGCCTTGGCCCAGTTCGGCCAGGCCGAGCTGGCCTTTCTCTGTTCGCTGTACGAGGCGGGCGGGCCGGAGTCGCGGGCGCGGGCGGTGCAGTTGCGGGCCTTGCACCAGGCCATGGACGACGACGGCGAGAAATTCAGCGGCGAGGACCTGGAACGGTTGGTGCCGGCCATCGCCCGCTATCTGGCGCGCGACGCCATGCGCGGCTGGCTGTTCAGCGCCCAGGTCACCGGCAAGCCGCTGGCCTATGTGGTGACCCGGCTCGACTACACGCCCGCCTCCAGCGAGGAGACCGGGCGGGTGCTGATCGAACTCAAGGCCAACGCCCGGGCCAAGCTGGCCAGCGTCACCCTGATGATCGTCGCGCGCGACATCGCCGGCCGCTCGGTGGCCGAGATGTTCGCGGCCAAGGGCTACCTGAAGGAGACGCCGGCCCTGATCGCGGCCTATGACGCGAGCGCCGCCCGTTACTATGACTGGCGCGCCCGCTACGGCGCCCAGTTCTCCGGCCGCGGCGTCGGTTTCTATGCCGAGAACCCGACCGCCAGCCACCGCGACACCGACTGGGCGCGCAAGGATGTGGTGGTGCTGTCGTCCAGCGGCGGCGCCGCGCGCCTGGTGAACGACGAGGCCATCCTGGGCGAGCGCGCCCTGGCGCTCGACGCCACCGGCGACATCCTCGGCCCCTACCTGCGCCGGGCCGGCAAGAGCCTGCGCTACAAGGCCGACGACGAGGTGGAGAAGACCCGCGACGGCATGGCACCCGGCCTGTTCACCCAGTTGCCGGTGCACTTCTACATTCTGATGTTCCACCTGGAATTGCACCACTATGTTTGGGTGCACGTCGACGACATTCAGCCCTATGCCTACCAGCCGGCGCTGAAACAAAAACTGGTGTTGCCGGCGGAGCAGACCGACCTGATCGACATTCTCACCGCCGAGATGGATGTGCTGATGGACGACATCGTTGCCGGCAAATCCGGCGGCACCACGGTGCTGTGCGCCGGCCCCGCTGGCGTGGGCAAGACGCTGACCGCCGAGGTCTATGCCGAGATCATCCAGCGCCCGCTGTACCGAGTGCACTCGGGCCAGCTCGGCCTCAGCGTGGCGGCGATGGAGACGGCGCTGAAGGACGTGCTCACCCGCGCCCAGCGCTGGGGCGCGGTGATGCTGATCGACGAGGCGGATGTCTACATCAAGCGGCGCGACGATGACATCACCATGAACGCGGTGGTCGGCGTGTTCCTGCGCGTGCTGGAGTACTTCAACGGCCTCTTGTTCCTCACCACCAACCGGGTGGACGACATCGACGAGGCCATCGTCTCCCGCTGCATCGCGCTGATCAAGTACAACCCGCCCGATGCCCTGGCCCGCCGACGCATCTGGCGGGTGATGGCCGCGCAGTTCGAATTGATCTTGGATGAAAACCTGATCGACGAGCTGGCGCTGCTGTTCCCCAACGCCACCGGCCGCGACATCAAGGGCCTGGCCAAACTGGTGACCAAGTATTGCCACCAGAAGAATCTGCCGCCCGACCTGGACGCCTTCAAGCGCTGCGCGATGTTCCGCGGCCTCGACCTGGCGGCCTGAACGCGGGAGGGCCTAGCCATGCAACTGCAACTCGATTGGTCGTCCTATGCGAACGCCGGCCAGGGCGACGCCTATGCCGACATTCCCGCCAGCGGCGGCGATTTCGCCCGCGCGGTAGCGGTGTGCATCGACGACCGCCAGTGCCAGCGCAAACCCAAGGGCGTGATGTGCCCGAGCTTCCGGGTCACCGACGACCCGGCGCAGTCGCCGGGCGGCCGGGTGGCGGTGCTCAAGGCGGCCTTGAACGGCGAGCTGGGTGCGGTCGCTTTTGCCGGGCCGGAACTGGCGGCGGCCCTGGACCTGTGTCTGGGCTGCAAGGGCTGCAAGCGCGAATGCGCCAACCAAGTGGACATGGCGGCGATCAAGATCGAGACCCTGGCCCAGCGCAATGCCATGCTGGGCGTGCCGCTACGCGACCGGCTGTTCGCCGGCCTGCCGCGTTGGCTGGGCCGCTCCCGCCCGCGCCGGTCCTGGCTGCGCGGCTTGATCCGTTGGCGCAATCGCAGCCGGCTATTGGCCCGGCTCGGCGAGCGCTGGCTCGGCATCGCCGCCAGGCGCCGCTTGCCGGAACCCGTTGCCGCGCCCTACTCGCCACCGGCCGCCGGGGAACATCCGCCGTCGGAACGCGATGTGATCCTGTTCGTCGATACCTTCGCCCGCCAGTTCGAGCCCGAGATCGCCGAGGCCGCCCATGCCGTACTCACCGCCGCTGGCTATCGGGTGCGGGTGTTGGCGCCGGCAGCGGACGACGCCGAGCCGGAACGTGCGCTGTGCTGCGGCCGCACCTATCTCTCGCTCGGCCAGGTGGCGGCCGCCCGGCGCGAGGCCCGGAGGATGCAGGCCGCGCTGGCGCCCGCCTTGGCCGCCGGCACGCCCATCGTCGGCCTGGAGCCGTCGTGCATTCTGTCGTTGCGCGACGATCATCTGAAGCTGGGCCTGGGCGAAGCGGCCCAAGCCTTGGCGCGTCAGGTCTATCTGTTCGAGGAATTCATCGCCCGCGAGCACGACCGCAAGCGCCTGACCTTGCCCTTGAGGCCATTGAGTGGCGCTAAGGCTATGGTGCATGGCCATTGCCACCAGAAGGCAGTGGGCGCGATGAAGGCGCTGCGCAAAACGCTGCGCTTGATCCCGGAGTTCGAGTTCGAATTCGTCGAGGCCAGTTGCTGCGGCATGGCCGGGCACTTCGGCTTGGAGGCGGAGCACGCCGAGATCGCCATGGCCATGGCCGAGCAAGACTTGCTGCCGGCGCTGCGCGCCGCGCCGGCCGAGGCGCCGGTGTTGGCCAACGGCTTTTCCTGCCGACAGCAGATCGGCGATGGCTGCGAGCGCAGCGCCGTGCATGTGGCCGTGCTGTTGCGCGAGGCCTTGGGTCTCGCCGCGCCGACATCGCGGCGATAGGCGGTCAGGCCGCTAGCAGGCCGCGCAGATACTTGAGCACCGGCAGGGTGGCGGCGCTGTCCAGCGCGGTGTAGCCGCCGCTGGTCTCTTTGCTCAGATCGGCACCGGCCTCGACCAGACACTTCAGCACGTCCAGCTTGCCGGTGGACGCGGCATAGACCGCGCAGGTGACGCCGTTGACGTTCTCGTTGTCGACGTTGGCGCCGCGCTCGATCAGCAGCGCGACCGTGGCCGGGTCGCCATGGACGCAGGCGAACCAGAGGGCGTGGTGGTCGTCGTCGTTGACGTGGTTGGGGTCGGCGCCCAGCGCCAGCAGTTCTTCCAGCAGGGCGCGTTCGCCTTTCAGCGCGGCCAGCATCAGCGGGGTCATGCCGGTGTCGGTGCGGGCGTGGCGGTGGTCGGCAGGCAGGCCTTGCGCGGTGAGCCAGGCGGCCAGCGCCGGGCTGGGCGTGGCCGGGCTGGGCACGGTCTGGGCCGATGCCGCCGTCTGCAAGTGTTGCTCCCAGGCCTCCCAACCGCCCACGAGGTTGTACACCCGGTTGAAGCCGAAGCCGGCGATGAAGGCGCAGAGGTCGCGGCTGCTGTTGCCGTGATAGCAGTAGACCAGCACCGGCCGCTCGCGCTGGCGGCTCTTGATCAGTTGCTTGATCAGGCTGTCGGAGACCGGCTCGGCCGCTTCAAGATGGCCGCGGGCATAACTATCCGGGTCGCGGCTGTCGATGATCAGCAGCTCGGCTTCGCTGCGCAGGGCTTGCACCTCGGCGGCGTGGATGTCGCGGTAGTTCATGGTCTCGGCTCCTCTGTGCGAATTGCCTTGGCGCGGGCCTGGGCGGCATCCCACAAGGCCTTGAACCGGCTATCCAGGCCGGACAGTTCTTGGTCGGTCTCCGCCAATCGGGCAAGGCCGGCGCGCGGCGCGAGGGCGCCGCTCGCCAGTTCCTGTTTCAGGCGCTCGCGCCGGGCATAGACCTCGGCGATGCGGCCCTTGAGTTGCTGCATTTCCTGTTCGGCGTTCATCTTGCCCTAAGCCTCAGCCCTGTATTCCAGCCGCCAGCGCGGCGACCACCGAGGCGCCGATGCCGTCGCCGGGGTCCAGGCCGGTCAGCCGATCCAAGATCCGCTCGGCCTCGTCGCCGTGGCCGCGGCGCAATTCGATGAAGGCCATGGCCTTCAAGCTCAGCAGCAGGTGGCTGCCCAGGCGGTAGTCGGCGCCGCTGACCATGGCCGAGCTCCAGTCCTGCCAGTCCTCGCTCAAGCCGGCCTGGCGCGCCGCCGCGCCCAGACCCAGCGCGGCGAAGTCATAGGCGGCGTCGAAGCGGCGGCGGCGGTTGCAGAATTTGTACAGCACGCGATACAGCGGTAAGGCCTCGGGCGCCTGGCTGATCGCATAATGGAACAGGAACTCGCCGCCGGCCGGATCGGCGAGATGCCGGGCCATGCCCTGGCGCACCAGCGCTTGCAGGGCCTGGGGCAGGCCCTCGAATTCGTCGAGGCTTGCGCTGTCGTCGATCATCGCCGTTCGGCCGCCGTGGCGCAGCGCCACTTCTCCACCGCCGCGCGCAGCAGCCACAGGCATTCGCGGTTGGCCGCCAGGTCCAGGGCGCTGAAGCCGTCCTGGGTCACCAGGCAGGGCTTGGCCCCCGCTTCGAGCAGCAGGCGCACCATCGCGGTCTTGCCGGCCGAGGCGGCGTAGACCAGGCAGGTGGCGCCGCTGTCGTTCTGGTGGTCGAGTTCGGCGCCGCCGGCGATCAGTTCGCGCGCGCAGGCCTCGCTGTCGGCGAAGCAGGCCAGCCACAAGGCCTGGTTGCCGTCGCCGTTGACGCGATTGGGATCGGCGCCGCGGGCGAGCAAGGCGGCGACCACGTCGTCGCGGCCCGCGCGCGCGGCGCGCATCAAGGGCGTATGGCTATCGGCCAGCGCGGCGTCGAGACCGGCGCCCGGCGTGAAGCCGGCACCGCCCTGCCAGGCATGCAGTTCCGCCTCAGTCATAGGCCGGCAGCGTGGTCAGGCGCGGGTCGTCCACCGCCATGCCGATGGCATAGTGGTAGATCACTTGATAGGCGCTATCGCTCAGGCCGAGCAGTTCGTGGTCGGCGTCGTCGAAAAAGCAGCCGATGCCGGTGCCGCGCCAGCCGGCCGCCTCCGCCTCCAGGGTGGCCGCGTGGCCGAGCATGCCGGCCTCCCAATGCAGGTGGCGATAGGCGGCGGTGTCCTCGGCGAGCGGCCCTTCGAACTCGGCCAGCATCATGAAGGTGAGCGCGCTCTGCGCGGCGATGTCCTGATGGCAGGACACGGTGCGCGCGGTCTTGCCGCAACGCGCCGCGACCAGGCGGAACAAGGGCAGTTCCGGGTCGGCCGGTTGCCATTCGAAGTTGCCGCGCAGGGCTTGGCGCAACGCCGGCACGGCCGCATCGCGGCGCGGCAGGAGATACAGGCCGTTGGCCAGGCCCTCGACCCGGTGCACCAGGATGACCGGGTGCACCCGAGCCGGTCCCGGCCACAAGGACCAGATCGGCGCGCCGCCCGGCAACAGCGCGGCGAGCAGGCGGCGGAACACGGCGTGGGGCATCACCGATTGGCCGTCGAAGGCCTGGGCGCTGCGACGGTTGAGGATGACTTGGGCCGCGGGTACTGCCGGTGCGATGGATTGCTTCGCTGAACTTGTCCTCGCGGAGCAGTGGCTCGCAACAATGGCATCCGGCATACCCATGTCGGGCGGCGCGCCGCGCGTAGCCTCGGCCACTTCGTCGATCACCGGCCAGTGGTACATCGGCCTCGGGTCGAGCAGGCTGGGCGCGCCGCTCCATTCGCCCCATTCAGTCGGCGGCGCGTCGGTCACCGTGCCGGGCAGTTCGATGGCGAGCAGGACATCCGGCTCTTCCGCCTCGACCCCGGCGAAGTCCTCTGCCCGGTCCAGGCCCAAGGTGGCGGCGACCTGCGCCGGACCGAGGGCCAACAGGCGCGGCCGCCAACCGAGCACGGCGGCGGCGTAGCTCACGGCGGCGAGCACATGACCCAAGTCCAACTGGCAGTAGCGAAAGGCGCGCTCGCCGTATTTCCATGCCTCGCGCCAATGGATGGAGCTGAAGCCGAGCCAGAGACCGGGCCGCTCGGACAGTGTGCCCTCGCCCGCCCGCCATTCCAGGCAATGATGGCGGGCTTGGTAGTGGTAGAGGCCGTCGGCCAGCCCCTCGACCCAATGGGCGATGACATAGGTCTCGGTCGGGTGCAGGTTGCCCGACGACGGATGCGCACGCAGCGGCCACTTGGCGCCTTCGTACGACTTCCAGGCGGTGACGGCGACGGCCAAGCGCAGCAGCGTGCCCAGGTTGGCCAGCGTGATCGGCGCGGCCGGGCGCTCGGCGTTCAATTCGGCCCAGGTCGCCGGCAACTCGACCGGCTGGCGCGGCAGCTTGAGGTATTGGGTCCAGTTCCAGCAACGGAAGGGATCGGGCTGGGCATCCCAGTCCAGCGGCCCCGGCCCGGCGGCATAGCGGTCCAAGCGGTGCTTGCTGCGCTCGTGATAGGCCAGCGTCAGGGCCAAGGGGTTGGCCGCCCGAGCCGCCGGGCCACCGCTGGAATCCGTGCCTACCACCGCCGCATTCGCATTCATCGCAGAACTCCTTGCCGGGCCCGGCCGGGCTGGGCCATGTCGCTTGGCATAGTCAAAACCGCTTAGGCCAAGGCTTGGCTTTCAGTCTGGTACAACTCTTCCGCTAAGCAACCGATCGGTTCGGACAAAGTGCCATCGCCATCTAATTCGAAGCGCACCAGAAAGATGTCGGTGTCGGGCTCGGCCTCGGCATGGCCGACGTTGACCACCACGCCGCGCGTGCCGGCCCGTGCCAGCAATTCGCCGACGAAACGGCCGGGGATGGCGGCCTCGCCGGTTTCCTCGACGGCATCGTTGTAGAGATCGCCGGCGGCGTAGACCATGTCACCCATTTGAATTCGGCTCATCGCAGACTCCTGACTAGTTAGACGGTGACTGTCGCAATCGCAGCCGGCTTGCTGACGAACGCAACCCGGTCCGCCATCTCGGACGTCATCTGCACCCGGCCGGCACCATCCACCAGCATGACCTGGCGCACGCCCATGCGCCGCGCCGCATCGACCCAGGCCTCGGGCCCGGCCACGACCAGGGCGGTGGCGGCGACATCGGCCAGCGCGGCATCGCGATGGATCACCGTGACCGAGGCGACATGCTGCGCCGGCTGGCCGGTGCGCGGATCGATGATGTGCGGATAGCGCTGGCCGCCGAATTCGCGGTAGCGCTCGTAGCTGCCGGAAGTGACCACCGCGCTGCGGCCGCTCACCTCCAACGCTGCCAACACGCCCTGGCCTTGCGGGTGGCGCACGCCGATGTGCCACGGCCGGCCGGCCTTGTCGCCGGACACGGCCAAGTTGCCGCCGAGGTTGACGATGGCGTTGTTCAAACCCTGCGCCGCCAATTTGTCCAAGGCGCGGTCGAGCGCGACGCCCTTGGCATAGCCGCCGAGGTCCAGTTGCACGGCCGAGTTGCGGCTGGATACGCGGTGGCCGTCGATGACCAGATCGTCCATGCTCGGCGCCGCCGCGACCAAAGCGGCGATGCGTTCCGCCCGTGGCAAGGCGCCGCTCGGCATCTCGTCGTTGTGGAAGCCCCACAGGCCGACCAGGCCGCCGATGGCGGGATTGAACAGGCCGCCGCTCAGGCGCGCCAACTCGGTCGCCTCGGTCAGCAGCGGTAATAGCGACGGCTCGACCGTATGCGCGCTGCCGGCGGCGAAGGCCGCGTTCAGCTCGCACAGGCCGCCCGGCTTCCAGGCATGCCAGGCCTGGTTCTGCCATTGGAAATCGCGGGCCACGGCGGCGATGGCGCTGCGGGCCAAGGTTTGATCGGTATGCTCGACGCCGACATCGACCAGGGTGCCGAAGACGTACATCTCCTCGCTGGTCATGGTGGCGGTGCGGCCCAAACTCCAACCCAGGCCGGGCAGCAGGCAGGCACCCAGGCCCAGTTTCAGGAAATCGCGACGGTTAAGCGACATGAGGCACCTCCAACTCAGCATTGATACAGTCAGCAAACACTGTCATTCCGGGCTTGACCCGGAATCCAGAAAACCGGCGTCGACACTGGATTCCCGCTTTTGCGGGAATGACGAGACAAGTACTAGCAAGGAACATATCCATTCAGCCCAGCACCGCGGCATAGGCCCGGCGCAGTAGTTCCATCTCCACCGGCATGCCGCCGATGGCCTCGGTGATGGCGATGAAGCGGCCGCCCAAGGCCTCGGCCTCGGCGAAGGGCGGATCGATGGTGTCGATGCTGGTCAGGTACACCGCGATCGGCCCAGCCGGCGTATGCACCAGGGCCTCGAACTCGGCCTCGTGCGCCAGGCTGCCGGCGGGCAGGCCCAGGCGTTGCTCGGCCGCGCGCAGGTAGACGTTCGGGTGGTGCACGACCTGCGGCGCCTCGTCGTCGTTGATGTCGGACAAGGCCGGCAGCGGGTCGAACGCGGTCACACCGTGGGCGAAGCGCAGAAAGCGCACGCGGGCGCTGGTCTTCTGCTTGTGCACCAGCAGGAGCCGGAGGTCGTCGGGCAGCGCGTTCATCTCAAATCATCGGCAACAGCCTGGGCTCGGCCTTGAGCACGCTGCCCCGGCCCCAGGCGGTGACCGCCTCGACGAACCAGCCCGATTTGCTCGGGTGGCGCACGCACAGGTCGAACTCGGCGTAATAGCTGCCATCGCTGTTGAAGATCAGCTTGCCGACCCGCTCGCCCAAGTGGTTGCGCCACACGCCTTCATAGCCGGGCTGGCCGTTGGCCGGGTCGATCACGCTGGTGATCGCAGCCGACTCCAGCCGGATGTCCGGCAGCCGGTCCGCCGCCACATAACGGGTCGCCTCGCCGCGCAAGGTCTCCACCAGGCGCTGGGCGATGGCCTCGGTCTCGGCGGGCAGCATGCTGGCCACGGCGATCACCAGATGTCGGCCGGCACGATCAAACGCTCGACCGGCTGGCCGCCGAGCAGGTGCTCGTCGAAGATCGCTTTCACGTCGTCCTTGGTCACCCCACCGTACATCACGCCTTCCGGATAGACCAGGACGCTGGGGCCGCTGCCGCAGGGGCCGAGGCAGCCGGTGGCGGTGATGGCCACCTTGTCGAAGCACTGACGCTGCTGGAACTCGAAGTAGAACTCGTCCAGCACTTCGCGACAGCCCTTCTCGGTGCATGAGCTGCGCGGGTGGCCCGGCGGCCGGGCCTGGGAACAAACGAAGACGTGTTTTTCTGGTCTGGGCATTTCAATCCTCTATTCAGGCTGTGCATCCCCTCCCCCTCGATGGGGGAGGGCTGGGAGGGGGTGCGACATCCCCCTCACCCCAACCCTCTACCCTGAAGGGCATAAATCCCGCCAAGGGAGAGGGCGTTATCTTCAAACCGCCAGCGGCATGGCCTGGTGGCTGTGGCACTGCTTCGGGCAAACTCGGCCGCAGGAGCCGCAACCGATGCAGTCCATCGCGTTCTTCAGCGACATCACGCTCATCTGATCCTCGTCGAGGTCCTCGTCCAACTCGTCTTCCTCGCGGTCGACCAGCTCGAACACGTCGCGCGGGCACACCTTGTAGCAGCGGCCGCAGCCGATGCAGGTCTTCTGATTGATGTCGGTGACGAAGGTCGGCGTCCAACTGATGCCGCCCCGGGTGAATGCGGTATACGGTTCGCTCATGCTGCCTCCTTCTGTGCTGCGGCCAACTTGGCATTGGCGTCGGCCCAGGCCTTGCAGGCGTCGTAGGTGGATTGGGCGATGCCCGGAATCTCGTGATAACCGGCCGGCAGCCGATCCTCGACCAGATCGTGCAACTGCGAGGCCCATTCGCTGGCCACCCGCTTGAGTTTTTTGACCTCCTTGTCGAGGTCCTTCAGCTCTTCTTCGGTCATTTCCCGCTCCTTACAGCCCGGCCACTTCCGGATGCTCACCGATGATCTTCAGCGACACCGACAACAGCTTGTCGGCCTCGTCCTTCATCTTGGAAAAGCTGTCGAAGCTGAAGCGGTGCACGTCGCGCAGCGTGCGGTCGAGCACCACCAGCTTGCCCACGGTGATCAGCGCGCGGCCGAAGCCCTCGTGGGTGATGTTGATCATCGGCACCGCCATCAGCTTGCATTCCTTTTCGATCAGGCTGGCGATGGCGTTGTAGAAGGCCTTGACCCGGGACAGGGTCTCGTCGTCCGGATCGCCGATCACCGGGATCTCGCGCCGCTGTTCCTTGGTCTTGACGAAGGGCGCGAGGATGCGCTCGATCGGCCAGCCGTCGTAGGTGCCATAGCTGTCGATGGCGCGCATCTGCTTGACCATCTCCTGGATGAAGTCGGTGCCGAGAATGGGGTCTTGTTCGGCGACGGCGGTAGCGGTCATGGTGTTTCTCCTTGAGCAATGGAATGGGATAGCGGACGCGCCTTGAGATAAGGCGCGCGGCCGATGAAACGGGCGAGCAGCAGGCCGGCGGCGATACCCAGCGCCATGCCGGCCACCGCGCCGGCGTCGCCCCAGCCTTTCAGCGCGGCAAGGCTGGCACCGGCGATGGCCAGCACGGTGGGCAGCAGATAGACCAAGAGGCCGGCCTTGAGCAATTCGGACTCGTTCACGGCCACCAGCAACTCGTCGCCGGCCTTGGCCGGCGTCTTGCAGAACACTGGCACCGGCCGCTGGCGGCGCGAAAAATATTTACCCAAGCCGGACACACCGCAGGCGCTCTTGGCCTGGCAGCCGCCGCAGCCGGACTGCTCGGTCGGCTCGACCCAGGCGATGCCGTAGTCCATGGTGACGATGCGGACGCGGGTTTCGATCATGGCGTGCTCCTGAGACGTGGCAACAGCGCAGCGATCCAACCCGACAGGCGCAACTGGGCGCCAGCCGGCGGCTGACAATGGGCCAAGCGATTGCGCCGCAGCGCGCGTGCAGACATGGGGATCATTCCGACCAGCCCTCCTCGTCCATGGCCGAGAACCGGTCGGCGCCGGTGCCCTCGCGCTTGAGGTGCTTGGCCATCCAGGCCGGCGGCTCGTGCAGCAGGCTGTGATTCAGGCCGCAGAGCAGGGCGTCGATCGGCTCGCCCTCCTCCACCTTCATCGGCTGGATGCCGGCGGCGAGCAACTGCTTCACCGCCGAGGCGCCGACCGCGTTGCAGTACACCGCGGCGCAGCCTTCCAGCAGCGCGATCTTGCCGGCCAGCTTGCCTTCGTGGCCGTCCATCGCGGTGTCGCTGTCGTGGAATTCGACCACCTCGGTCATCCGGGCGTCGTCCGCCGACAGCTCGTACAGCACGAAGGCCTCGGCCGCGCCGAAGTGCTGATCGACTTGCTTGCGATCGGTGCTGGCGAAGGCGATCTTCACCGTCATCGGCTTCTCCTCAGTGGGCGTGACCAGGCGCAGATGGCGCATGTCGGGTTTCCTCCGGCCGCGTCGCGTAGATCGAGCGATAGGGCTCGATCTCGCCGTGGCCTTGGCTGACCATCAGATTGGCCAGGTCGAACAAGGCCTGGCGCGTGCCCTTGTAGCCGACCCACAGCCGCTGGTAGCCGCCGATCAGGTCGTATTGCGGAAAGCCGGCGCGGAACAGCGGCAGGCCGAGGCGCTGCGCGGTGTCGGCCGCGTGCGAGTTGCCGATGATCAGGTCGGCCCCGACCGCTCTGATCGTCTTCTCCAGGTCTTCCAGGTCGCCCAGCTTCACTTGCGCGGTGGGCAGCGCCGCCAGGATGGGCGACTTGGCCGGCGCCACGGCGGCCACCACTTCGCAGCCCATGCCGGCCACCAGCTCGGCCATGGCATAGAGCAGGTCCGGGTCGGCGGCGATGGCGACGCGGGCGAAGCCGAGCATGAAATGGGTGTCCACCATCGCGTCCTGCAACTGGTTGCGCTGACGTTCGATCCGCTCCGGCACCGGCTTGCCAGCGATCTCGGCCAAGGCGGCGATAAAGCTATCCATCGCCGCCAGCCCCATCAGGCTGTCGAAGCGGTAGTCCGGCACCAGGCTGCGTTCCTTGAGCAGATCGGCCGCCGGATAGAGCGAAGGGCCGATGACCAAAGTGGCGGCCGATTCGCCCAGGGTCGGGATCTCGGATACCGGCGTGCCGCCGACCGTGAGCGGACTGAACTCCAGCTCGGTCAGGTGGCCGTCGAGCGATTCGGAGATGTCCGGCAGCACCAGCGGGCGCAAGCCGAAGGCCTCGATCAGTTCCTTGATGTGTTCCAGGTCGCCCGGCGTCAGCAACGAACCGGCCAGCACGTTGACTTGTTTCTTGCGCTTGCCGGCCAGGCGCGTGCCTTCCGGCACCAGGTATTCGATCACCGCCTTCACCGCCAGGGCGTAGCCGCTCTCCAGGCAACCGGTGAAGTCCGGCGTGTTGACCGGCACCACCGGGATGTCGTTGAACTCGGGGTACTGCTCGCGGAAATCCTTCACCAAGCGGCGGATGTCGGTGCCCTGGGTCTCCGACAGGCCGGTGGTCGGCAGGCCGATCAAGGCCGGCCGGCTCTTTTCGGCAATGGTCTTGAGGCCCTGTATCACGTTGTCGTCGGCCGACAACACGGTGGCTACCTGATCCATGGCCGTGGTCTGCAAGGGCACCGGCTCGCGGAAGTGGCGGACGAAGAATACCTTGCCGAACGCGGTGCAGCCCTGCGAGCCGTGCATCATCGGGATGCTGCGGTTGATGCCGAGGAAGGCGAGCGAGGCGCCGACCGGCTGGCTGACCTTCAGCGGGTTTACCGACAGTGCCTTGTTGCGCTTGACGATCTCGGCCATGGCGAGCATCCGAAGTTGACGTGGGTGCTGTCACCTTCGCAAACCCCGTGCCATGAGGAATTGCTTTTATTTCATGGCATTGCGCCATCCCCGGCCTGTAGCAAAGCCGACAACGGCCGGCGGCTGGGCGACAACCCGACGGATGCCTAGTCGGCCCGCGATGCCATCCGCGAATGCAGACGCCAGCGATGGAGCAAGCCCACCATGACCGTCAGCACGCCGCAGAGCGACAAGGTCGGGCGCACACCGATGCCATCCGCCAAACTGCCCACGGCCAAGCTGCCGAGCGGCGCGACGCCGAGAAAGGCCATGGAAAAGGTGGCCATGACCCGGCCGCGCATGTCGTCACGCACCCAGCTCTGCAGCAGGGTATTGCTGCCGGCGGCGATCAACACCACGGAAAAACCCAGCACCATCAGGATCGGATAGGCTAAGGCATGCTCGGTGTTGAGGGCGAACAAGGTCAGGGCCACGCCTGCGGCGATAGCGGCGACCGACACTTTATGTGCCAAGCCCTCGATGGAGCTGCGCGTCGCCAGGAAGAGACTGGCCAAGAGCGAGCCTGCCCCGGCGCTGCTCACCAGCAGGCCGAAGGTGCTGGCATCGCCATGAAAAATAGTCTTGGCGTAGAGCGGCATCATCACCACATAGGGCGTGACCAAAAAGCTGACCGCCGCCACCAGCATCAAGAACAGGTAGATGTCGCCGTGGCTGAAGGTGTAGCGCAGGCCGTCGCGCAGGGCATGCAAGGCCGGCTTGGAGTTGTCGCCGACAGGCCGGACATGCAGGGCCGATAAGGCGAGCAATACAGCCAAATAGGAAATGGCGTTGACCAGGAAGCAGGCCGTCTCGCCCAGCCAAGCGATGACGAAGCCGGCCAAGGCCGGCCCGACGAAACGGGTGGCGTTCATGATGAAGGAACTCAGCGCGATGGCATTGGGCAGTTGCGCCCGATCTTCCACCAGATGCACGACCAGGGCTTGGCGCGCCGGCATGTCGAGGGCGTTGATGCAACCCAATAGGAAGGCCAGCAGTAGCAACAGCGTGGGCGTGACCCAGCCCTGCCAAGCCAGCAGGGCCAAGGCCAGGGCCTGGATCATCGCCAGCGATTGGGTCCACATCATCAATCGGCGGCGATCCATGCGGTCGGACCACACGCCGCCCCAAGCGCCGAACAGCAGGATCGGCAACTGGCTGGCAAAGCCCAACAGACCCAAAACCAAAGCCGAATGGGTCAAACGGTAAACCAGCCAACCCATGGCGATCTGCTGCATCCAAGTGCCCGCGACGGAGATCAGCTGACCGATGAAGTAGATGCGGAAATCGCGCGAACGCAAGGCCCTCAAGGGATGAGACAGGACGGCGGACATAAATGGTTTTCTAACACAGGCGAGCCAGGGCAAGAACAACAATCGAAGCGGCTAGTGCCCTAGCTTACTGGATTTGGCGGTAAGTCGCGGCAAGCGTCACGGCCGCGCCGGCCGCGCCATGGGCACCATGGCCAAGGTCACGCCACCCAGCACCAGCAGGCCGCCCACCAATTGCGCAAGGGTAGGCAAGGTGCCGAGTCCGGCGCCGACCAGCATGGCGGACACCGGCACGAGATTGAGGAACAAGGCGGTACGACCGGCCCCCAGGCGCTGGATGCCCATGCCCCAGAACAGGTAGGCCAGCACCGTGCCGCCGACCGCCATCAGGGCCAAGGCCGCGCCGGCCTTGATGCCGGGCACAGCCACCGCATCGCCGTGGCCGATGGCCGCCAGCGACAACAAGGCCGCCCCCACCGCCATGATCAGGGCCGTGCTGGCGATGGGCGATCCCGGCGGCATGTAGCGCCGGCCCAACACGTTATACAGCGCCCAGGATAGATTGGCGGCCAGCATCAACAGGTCGCCATGGGCCAGGTGCAGGGCGAGCAGCCGGCCCGGATCGCCCTGCGCGACGACCACGGCCACGCCGATCAGCGCCACCGGCAAGGCCGCCAGATGGCGCCAGCTCGGCCGCTCGCCCAGCATGGCCGCCGCCAGCAACATCGTGAGCAAGGGGTTGGTGGCCATGATCAGCGCGCCGTTGTCGGCCGAGGTGCTCTGCATGGCCGAGAAAAACAACAGGTTGAAGGCGGTAATGCCGACCGCGCCGAGCAGCAGGTAGGCCGGGGCATGGCGCCGGATCAGCCCGAGCAAATCGTCGCGTCGCAGGATGGCAACGGCCAACATCAGCACCGCGGCCAAAAGAAAGCGCAGGGCTGCCGCCCACATCGGCGACAGATCGGCCAAGACCGGGCCGGCCAGGATGAAGTTGAGGCCCCAGAAAAAGGCCGAGGTGGTCACAAGCAAGTAGAGGGTATTGGCAGCCATGGTCGTTCACTCAGAAAAACTATCTGACACGAACTGTACTAAGCGTTATAAAGCCAAACAAACGAGACTTTATTGAGCCATTGCAAAGAAATTCTAATGTCTAGAAGACTCCCTTCGCTGAATGCCCTGCGCGCCTTCGAGGCGGCCGCTCGGCATCGCTCTTTCGCCCGGGCCGCGGAAGAACTGCACGTGACCCCAGCCGCGGTGAGCCAGTTGATCAAACAACTGGAGGACTACCTGAACACCTCGCTGTTCCGGCGCGGCAACAAACAACTTGCCGCCAGCGAAGCGGCCCAGGCCGCCCTGCCCGTGCTTAGCGAAGCCTTCGATCAATTGGAGCGGGCCGTGGCCCAGTTGCGCACCAGCGACGGCCGGGGGCCGCTGGTGGTGTCCACCCCGCCCACATTCGCTGCCCGCTGGCTGGTGCCACGGCTGGACGATTTCCAGAGCCGACACCCCGAGATCGAACTGCGCCTGTCGGCCACCCGTCGATTGGTCGATTTCAAATTGGAAGACGTGGATCTGGCCATCCGCTTCGGCAACGGGGATTATCCAGGCCTGCAAGTGGAACGCCTGATGGCCGAGGCCATCGTGCCGGTCGCCGCCCCGGCCCTGGCGGCGGACATTCGCACGGCCGCCGACCTGGCGCGCAAGCCCTTGCTCAACGACGAGTGGCACACCAGCCATCAGGTGTTTCCCGATTGGGAGACCTGGCTGGCCTCGCAAGGCGTCGCGCCCGAAGCGCCGTTGCGCATCCGGCATTTCAGCGATGCCAACCTCACCCTTCAAGCCGCCGTCGCCGGCCTGGGCGTGGCCTTGGCCTGGCACAGCCTGGTGGCCGACGACCTGGCGCGCGGCAGCTTGGTCCGCCTGCTCGATGTCTCCATCGCCACCGACTCGGCCTATCACCTGGTCATGCCGCCTAAGCATGCCGGCCTAGCCAAAGTGATCGCCTTTCGGGACTGGTTGTTGGCGCAAGCCAAGCTGGGAATGGCATAGACGTTTTCCGCACGCCGAAAGGAGACGCAGACACAAACAGCAGCAGCGCGGCTTGCGCTACCGCCATCGGGAGGTTATAACACCGTTAAAACATCATTTTGGGACATCGCCATGAAATCCACGCTACGCCAAATCGGCAACTCTCGCGGCATCATCATCCCCGCCCCGCTGCTCGCCGAGTGCGAGATACAAGACGAGATCGACCTGACCGTGGAAGACGGCCGGCTGATTATCACCCCGATCAAACCGATCCGCGAAGGCTGGTTCAACAACTACAAGCCCGAACAAGACAAGGATGCCTGGGAAGGCCTCGCGGAAACGCCCAAGGAACAGGAAGATTGGGAATGGTGAAACGCGGCGAGGTCTACTGGGTCAACCTCGACCCCACCGTCGGCACCGAGATTCGCAAGACCCGCCCCGCGCTCATCATCTCGCCGGACGACATGAACGCCGCGCTGCCGCGCGTCATCGTCGCCCCACTCACCAGCAAGGGCCAGCCCCTGGGCTGCCGGCCGGAGGTGAAGTTCGCCGGCAAAAAGGCGCGCATCCTGCTGGATCAGATTCGCAGCGTGGACAAGGCTCGGCTGGCAGGGAAGATGGGGGAGATCGACGCCGCGTTGTGGCATTCGGTGTTGATAGAGATGCTGGGGTGAACCGTGGCAGATTCTTCTTACCTTACCAAGGTCGTTGAGCCTTATGTTGTGAAGTGGGTATCCGAGAAAATCGGCCAGCCCCTCCAGGCAAAAAAAGTGGATGTTGGAGAACGTTTAGATGGCAGCACTGTGCAATTCGCTTTCGATGGCGTTTCCGAAGACGGTAAAACAGGCGTACTGGTATCGACTAGCCTAACGACAAAATCAGGAAGCACACGCAAACTGCATGTCGACGCCAGCATATTGCTCGAAGCCAATTTCGAGCAACGCATCATGGCGTTCATAAGCGAAGAAACGAAGCAGAACTTCATCAACAAGGTCGATGGACTTCTACCGTTGAGTCGCATCGAATTGTTCATATGCGACGATCTCCCCGATGGGATGTGGAGAAAGATCAAAGACTTCCAAGCCAAGGCAAAGAGCGAGGTTGGCGATAAAGGCAAATCCTCCAAAGTGGGCGGCCCGCGTAAATAGCTTGTTAAGCTAGGCTACCGCCACACCCGGAACTTCATCCTTCTTCCACGGCGCCGGCCGGCGCACCGCCTGCCACACCGGCGACTCCATGGTCAGCGCCAGTTGCCGGGCCAGCTCGACCATGCCCATGTAGCCCTCGTAGGGGAATTCCCGTTCCTGGTTGATGTCGAGGAAGGGGATGCGCGCCTTGAGCGCGGTGTACATATTGCGGCCGCCGGCGATCAGGATGTCGGCCTGGTATTCCTTGACGATGCCGATCAGGGCCTTGGGGCTGCCGTCGGTGATCATCTTGGTCTTGTCGCCCATCAGTTCCTGGATGCGGGCCTTGTCCTCTTCGGTCGACTTGTTGGTGCCGGTGGCCACCACATCCATGCCCAGGTCTTGCAAGGCCGAGACGATGGACCAGGACTTCACGCCGCCGGTGTAGAGCAGCACCCGCTTGCCTTTCAAGCGTGCGCGCCACGGCTCCAAGGCCGCGTTCACCCGCGCCTCCTCGCGCGCGATCATCGCCTCGACCCGCTCGCTCAAGGCGGGGTCGCCGATCAAGCGGGCGAATTCGCGGAAGGCGTGCGAGGTGTCGGTCACGCCGTAGAAGCTGCCCTCGAAGAAGGGCACGCCGTAGCTCGACTCCATCTTGCGCGCCACGTTGAGCAAGGCCTTGGCGCAGACCACCATATTGACCTTGGCCCGGTGCATGGTCTGCACCTCGTGGAAGCGGGTGTCGCCGGACAGGGTGCACAGGATGCGCAGGCCCAGCTCGTCGAACAAGGGCAGCACGTGCCAGAACTCGCCGGCGATGTTGTATTCGCCGATCAGGTTCACGTCGTGCACGGTGATGCCGGGGCGCTGCGCCTCGGGCGGCAGCGGGTCGGGCTCGCGGGTGCCGATCACGTACTTGAACATCGACTCGCCGGCGATGCGGTTGCCCAGGTTTTTGGTGCCGTAGAAACCGGCGCAATCGACCGGCACCACCGGCACGCCAACCCGCTCGGCGGCGGCCTTGCACACCGCCTCCAGGTCGTCGCCGACCAGGGCCGGCACGCAGGTGTTGTAGACGAAGACGGCGGGCGGCGCGTAGTCGTCGACCGCCTGCTTGATCGCGTGGAACAGCCGCTTCTCGCTGCGGCCCATGATCACGTCCTGCTCGGTCAGGTCGGTGGTCATGCCGATCTTGTACAGCGTGGGGCCGGACGAGCGGGTGCCGCGGTTGTCCCAGCTCGACCCGGCGCAGGCGATGGGGCCATGCACGATATGGGCGACATCGGCGATGGGCAACAGCGCGATCTGCGCGCCGTCGAACGAGCAGCCGCCGGCCGTGGCGCCGGGCTTAGGCTTGGCGCAACCGGACTTCGACTTGGTGTTGTGGGAGCACGCGGGCTCGTTCAACAACTCGGCGATTTGTTTGGCTTGCATGGCGTTCACCCAAGATGGTCTTGAGTTGAACATTGCAATGCCCGTGCCAAGCGCAGCGTATTGATTTCAGTGGGGTTTGCAGATTGCGCGCCTGTCGCAAACCCGACATCGCGCCCCGGCGCTGGCCGATGGCCGACAATCCGCCGGCCGCCGAGGGGAAAACCCGCGGCGGCCGGGCGTTCAGTACGCCGACTGCTCCGGCGGGAACTTGATCACGCCGGCCAAGGCGGGTGGCGTGGCCTTCGCGCCAGCAGACTCGGCCTGCGCCTCTGCCCGCAACGGCGCTTCGAGCGAGCCGGCCCGGCTGGCCACCCTGGCCCGGATGCGCTCGGCACCCAGGATCGGCAGGATCGGCTCACCGTTCTTTTCCGGACGGACGATGGCCTCGATCAGGACCTGCTCGCCGGTGAAAGCGGTGCCCACCGTCTCGATCCGGTCCCTCGGCACCTCGGGGATGTCGTTGAGCTGGTCGACCAGGATGCCGAACACGCCATTGTCGCTGCCGTCGTCCACCACCACGACATCGCTGCCGGTGCACGGGGTTTCGGGCGACAACAGCTTGCCCAGGTTGACCACGACGATGGGCTTGCCCTGCCACATCACGTAGCCGACGCAGCAGTCGGGCGCACCGGGAATCTTGATCGTGCCTTGCAGGTCGATGGCCTCGGCGATGTGTTCGCTGCGCAGGCCGAACCAATGGCCGCCTACCGTGAAGGTGGCGACATCGACCGCGTCGCCGCTGGCCCGCGCCCGTTGCTGGGCATGGCGGACGTTGCCGACCGGCTGCCCGGCCGCCTTGCCCACCTCGCCGAGCGGGATGAAGACCAAGGCGATGGCGCCGACGCCGGGGTATTCCCGATAGCCGCGCGAGGCGCGGGCGCCGACGGCGTAATACTGGCCGTCCAGGGCGACGATGTTGGCCATGCCCTCACCAGCCGGCGCGAAGAAGGCCGCATCCAAAGCGAGTTGATCGCCCGGTTGGTATTTGTCCGTGGCGGCGATCACTTGTTGCTGGCGGTCGCAGAAGATGCCGATACAACCCGGCGTCACCTCACCCTGCTCGTTGCGCGGCAAGGCATCGCGCAGCATGGCGCTGAACTGCGGCGCGGCGTCGAACACGACACCGATGCCGCCGACCACGCGCTGGCTGTCGGGCGCACGCAACGCGGCGCCATAGATGTAGGTATAGGCCTGGTCGTACAAGGCGGTGCGCGCGAAGGGCGAGACCTGATAGCTGCCGGAATCGGGCAGGCTCAGCGTGCGCCGCACCCAGTCGTCGCCGAGCACGCTGCCGATCAGCCCGGCGTGCTTGGGATTCGATACCGCCACGACACGACCGGCGGGGTCGAACAACACGATGTTGTCGTAGACGGTGTACAGGCCGTTGATGTGGCGCAGGATCTCGGTGACCGAGGCGGCATCGCCTTCCTGCCCGGCCAGGAAGGCCGCCAGCCGGGTATCGAGCGCCCACCAGCGGCAATCGTTGGCCCGCTCGTACAGATTGCGGTCCATGATGTCGACCGCGAGCGAGGCCAGAAAGCGGCTGTCGTGCAGGATGGCCGAGACCACCGTCTCGTGCAGGTTGGCGATGGACCGCTCGAACACCTCCTTGGTCTTCATGCCGGTGCTGCTGACCTCCCACAGCAGCACCTTGGAGAAACTGGCGTTGTCCGCCTGGCGGCCGCCCAGGCGCACGTTGCCGTTCCAGACCGAACGGTTGAGCTCGCGCTGGATCTTGTCCGCCTGCAGCGGGATGCTGCGCAGGCCCTCGGGGAAGATCGACGGGTTGCTGCGCACGTCGACCAGCACCTCGGCCGGCACCCGCTGCAACATGGACGAGGCGTCCTTCTCGAAGGCGTGCTCCAGCGGCACCATGGCGTGGCCGTACCAGCCCGGGCCCATATAGCCTTGGTAGCCCTGGGTCTTGCGCGTGACCGCCAGATATTCGCGGCCGGCGAAGCGCAAAATCCTGCCCTCTTCCTCCAGGGCCAAATCCATCGTGGCGCCGACCGGGACATGGAAACCATCGTTGCTGGCGATCACCTTGCCGCTGCGATCCAACAACAGCAACACGCTCCAATCGCCGGCCTCGATGAGATTGCTGAAGATGCCTTCCGTTTCATTGTCGAAACGGAAGCAAAGGCACAACACGCCCAATGGCGCGTCGCCCTGCTCCACCCGATAGGCGTAGATCAGGCTTTCCTTGTCGCCGGGCACGAGATCGCTGCGCTCGAAGCGTTCGACATAGGCCGCCGTGGTGGTCAATGCCTGCGCGATCACCGCGTCCTGGCTGCGCTCCAGCGGATGACTCTCATCCAGTTGCAGCAGAACTCGGCCTGCCGTGTCCAAGAGGATGATGTTTTGGTAGACGGAATATTTCGCCACATACTCGCGGAAGCGGGCGCGCAGGCTGGCACAGCGCGCCTCCAACTCCTGGCGGCTGGCCTCGGCGCCATCGCCGTAGCTGTTCGCTTCCTTGTACAGCTCGGGAAAGTCGATGAGGAAACGCCGGATGGCCTCGTCGGAAGACAAGAAACCGATGTCCGCCGTCCGCTCGTAGAGGTTGCGCACCATGATGTCGACCGCGACCTGAGCCTTGGCCTTCATCTCCAGTACGGTCTTCTTCAGGGTCTCGGTGCCCAGGTTGCTCAGCAGATCGGTGGTGAGCGACTGGAAGGCATGACGCGTCGTCGTCATGTCGGCCCCGGTGCCGGACAAATGCCCGAGCAGCGAGAGGTTGTCCCAAATACCTTGCAATAGATGCAAGGATTGTCGGTAATGCTCCACCCCCGCCATGTGGCGGATCAACTTCGGATCCATGCTTTCCCCTACAAAGATGCCGGCTCGATTTGAGTTGTACTGCCGCCATCAAACCAAAGCAAAAACCATGCCCCAACATGGCCCACACACAATGCCGCGCCACCACTGGCTCTGACGGCAATCCAATAAAATCGGGCGGCGCCTGGGCACCGCCGACGTGCACCACTTATCGCCCTACGGCACCGATGTAGTGCGCCTGCCGTTCGAGGCGAAACTGCGACGCGGCAACTTGACCGCCCGCTTCATCGAGTCAGGCCAGCGAATAGGACACATCGGGCAGGCCCGGCGCCAGGTCCAGGGGCGCCAAGCCTTGCTGAAAGGCCGAGGGCACGGCCGGGACGGTCATCACGAACGAAACCCCGTGGCCATCGATCCCGTCGTGGACCGAGATACTGCCGCCGTGCATTTGCACGATGGCGGCGGCATTGAACAAACCGAGGCCACCGCCTTGGAAACTGCGTAGATTGTTCGAAGACTGGATGAACTTCTTGAACACGCTGGCCCGCTCGTTGGGCGGAATACCCGGCCCATCGTCGCTGACCGACAGCACGACATTGCCCTTGCCGTCCACATCGATCTCCACCCGCACGATGCCGCCCTCGCCGACGAATTTCAGGGCATTGGAAATGATGTTGTTGATCGCGAAATAGCGCAGCTTGTGAATGTCCCAGTAGACGAAGCGCGGCAGGGCCAGCACGCGAACGCAGAAATCGACCTGCTTGCTCTTGGCCTCCATCATGAAGGTGCTTTCCAGCCGTTGGGCCCGCACCAGCAACTCATCCTCGCCGACCAAGCACGGCTCCAACGACTCGCCGCGCGACTGGATGCGCGCGGCCACCAGCATATTGTTGATCAGGGCCAACATGTCTTCGCCGATGCCCTGCACGATCTTCAATTCCTCCGCCATGGAGGTCGTGGTCGGTTGCCCGCCCTCGACCTGCTCGCGCAACATGTGGACGAAACCCAGAATCGCATTGAGTGGCGATTTCAGGTCATGCGAGACGCAGGCGACAAAATCGAGTTCTTCCGAATAACCGTCACTCATCGCGCCCCCTATTACCGCCAAGTAACGACAGGCTCGTCGGATTGTGCTGTTCGGTATCCACGGCTACACCGCATAAGGCGAGGCCAGCCATTTCCTGAGCAGAGCCGCCTCGGCATCGGGCAGATAGCTGAAGCCGGCTTCCATGTCCTGCCCGAGCGCGAACGCGATCGAGCGCGGCGTCGACGCCCCGGCCACCAAATGCGCATACCAAGCGCCGGTATAGCCGGCTGCGCGGTCGAAGGCCTGGATCTGTTCTGCCAATTGCACCCCGCGCAAGTCGGTATCCCAAGGAAAGGTCTTCAGCTTGCGCAAATGGCGCGACAATGGGCTCGCCGACAGCAAGGGATTGCGGTAGCGATCCTGGTACTCGCGCAGCGCAATGATCCAGTGGTCGCAGAAATGCCCCCGCTTGGCCGCACTTCCGGCCGCCCACTCCTCGAAGAAACGCCGCATGCACGGTTGCCCAGGGAATGCCGCCGGCAACCGGACCAGGGCCTGCTGCATGTCCGTCAGCCGGCGGAAACGGTAGGCCGGCCTGCCGACGGCCTGCGCCGGCACCGTCAGCGGTGACACCGGGTCGATCAATTCCGACAAGTCGCTCGGCGCCCGGTCCGGCTCGACAAGCTGACGATCCAGCACCTCCTGCACTTCCTCGATCTCCAGTTGCAGAAACTGAGCAGGTTCGTCCCCGTAGGCCGCGACAAAGTAATGGCCACGGCCGGACAAACGGGTAGCCATGAGCCCATCTCCCGCATAGCGCTCGTGAAACGCCTCCATATCGCCAGCGCAGGCTTTCAACTCGGATTCGGCCCAAGTCTCGAGATCGTGCGCGAGGCGCGTGCCGTCGGGGCGGATAACACCGCCCAGGCGATACCAGCCGCCTCGATTCAGCGCATAGCCGAACTTGTAGGCAGGCAGGTATTTTTGAACGACCGCCAAGATGCCGGCATGGTGAGGCAGCGGCGGCAAGGCCTCGATCTCCGCCTTCAGGCTCTGTAACTGCGTGGCATCCAATAGCACGTCCATCTGTCATTTCCTTAGCGTGGATTAATTTCCGCCATGCGGCGCCGAACCAGGCCGCGCACATCCGGCTCGGGGTCGTCGATCAGGCCGGCCAAGACTGAAACCGGTGCCTGACCGGCCGCGCCGAAGCGGACCAGCCAATCGGCATCGCCCAACATCTGCACCGCATCCTCGGGCAACAAGCGCGCGGCCACGATGCGCCGGACCTCTTCATCCGGGTCACGCATCATGCGACCCAAGGCAAAGGGCGGCAGCCGGCGCGCGACTTCCTTGCGCACTTCACGATCCGGGTCTTGCGCCAGACGAGGCAAGAGACCGTGCGGCAGCCGATGCGCCACTTGCAGCCGCACCATGTAATCGGGGTCGCCGATGAAGTCGCCCAGGCGTTCCGGTGGCAGCCGCGACATCACCGTGATCCGAACTTCGCGGTCAGGATCGCGCGCCAATTGCCGCAAGAACTCGAGCGGCAAGCGCGTCGCCACCGCCCGGCGCACCACCTCGTCGACATCGCCGATCAGCGCGTGCGCCATCTCGACCGGCGCATAGCGGACAGCAATCGCACGCCGCTCCCAAAACCGATCGGCGAGATAGTCTTGGGCCAGTTCCGGATTACGGCGAAAAAAACGATCGATTTGCCGGCCGCTCTCGGCCACGACGCAGACATCGCCCGGCTGGCAATGCGCTGCGGCCAACACGCTGGTGCGATGCACGCAGGCCGAACAATCCGCCATAGGCACACCCGATCTGATCGACAACAACTTCGACATGCGTACGCCGCTCCTGCTCTACCGCTAGGCATACAGCAACAGCCATGCCAAGCCGGCAAAAAACCGCAAAAGGTTGATTTATATAGACAGCGGCGAGAACCGAGCACCGCCGCACAGCAATGGCGATTCGAATTTGTCGGAAAGATGACAGAGGACCAAGGTCAAGTCTGCGCCAATGCCTTGCGCAGCACCTGCATCGATGAAGGGCTGAAGCCCAACTGCCGGTAAAAGGCCAAGGCAGCGGCATTGTCGCGGTCCGCCAACAAGGTCGCCCGCGTCATCCCGGCCTGCGCTGCCCAGGCGAAGACATGCTCGATCAAACGCCGGCCCAGACCCTGGCCGCGGCATTCGCGCTTCAAGACCACATCTTCCAACAACACGACGCGGCCGCCTTCGGCCGTGCTGACAGTGATCAGCGCATTGGCCATGCCGATGACCGCACCATGCGTTTTCAACACGAATAGGCGGCCCAACGCCGGGTTATCGAGAATCGTCTGCAAGGCGGCCAATTGCTTGGTCCGGTCCGGCGTGAAGTCGCTTTCCAGGGTGAAGAGTTCAGCCAACAGATCGGCCAAGGCATCGAGATCGGCCGCGGTCGCAAAGCCGATATCGACTTCAGTCATTGCGGCCGGGCACCCGCTTGGAGATCGTAGCCATAACCGCGGATGATGGCGCGCGCCTTGTCGCCCTTCAGGTAATCGAGCAGCGCCGCGGCCGCGGGGTTGCCCTGCCCGGTGGCGAGCAGCACCGCATCCTGGCGGATCGGCGCATGCAGCGCATTCGGCACCAGCCAGGCCGAGCCGTTGCTGATCTTGCCGTCCTGCATCACCTGCGACAAGGCGACAAACCCCAGCTCGGCATTGCCGGTGCTGATGAACTGCTGGGTCTGGGCGATGTTCTCGCCCTGGACGAACTTGGGCTCGCACTCAGCCAGTAGCCCCAAGTGATTCAAGGTCTCGATCGCAGCGGCGCCATAAGGCGCGGTCTTCGGGTTGGCCACCGCCAGGTGCTTGAAGCCGCCTTGTTTCAACACCGCCCCGTTGGCATCGACATAGCCCGGCTTGGCCGACCACAGCACCAGGCGGCCCGTCGCATAGGTAAAACGGCTGCTCGCAATAGCCAGCCCGTCCCGGACCAAAGCGGCGGGCTTGTCGTCATCGGCCGACAGAAAAACCTGGAATGGCGCACCGTTCTTGATCTGCGCATAGAACTTGCCGGATGAGCCGAAGGCGAGTTGTGCCTGGTGCCCGGTGTCACGCTCGAACTGGGCGGCGATCCGCTGCATCGGCGCGGTGAAGTTGGCGGCCACCGCGACCTTGACCTCGGCGGCCTGCACAAGGCTGCCGACGCCGGCCGCCAACAAGACAAATAGCAAACGGACTTTAAACATGATGCCCCGATTCTAACCGACCCAGATTCAGTCCTCGCTGCGCTCGGCCACGACGATACCGGTTGCCGCCGCCGGATCGGTGGTGAAGGCGATGCAGTGCTCGGCGTTGCTGATCAGGTAGAGATCGAAGCCCTCCCCAACCAAGGCCGGGTTCAGCCGGGCGGGGATGTCGTCTTCATTGCACAGGGTGAAGTGAATACCGGCGAACTCCCGGCGCAAATGGGCGATGCCGTCATCGGACAGGTGCAATTCACCGGCCCGCGCAGCGACCTGGCTCAGAGTCTCGGGCGCGATCATGCGTCAAATCCATTCGCGCCTCTGGCGCTCAACGTTCCCCTCTCCCGCAAGCGGGACCAACCCGCAGGGTACAGGACGCAACGCAGTTGCGGTCCCGAGCTGAGCGAGGGATGGGCCGTAGGCCCACAAAGGGTTAAGGGTGAGGGAAAGCCGCTCATGGATTTATTCTGTTTCATGTGCCTCTTCTTCCTCGACCGCGAACTGGGCCAGGGACTTGGCCTCGACGCCCATGATCTTGGCCAGCCAGGGTGGCGGCGCGTCGAGCACGGATTGCAGCCGGGCGATGGTCGCGCGCGCGGGGCCGGTGGCCGGCACCTTGATCGGGTGCACGCCGGCGCGCACCACCTTGGCCGCCGCCGGACCGCCGATGGATTGGA
>JAJZTS010000078.1 GCA_021848725.1 Pseudomonadota bacterium | reverse complement strand
CGGGTCGCTCAAGCTTACCAAGCCGTAAGCAAACTTTTTTCGACTTGCGGCATCCAATCTGTTCGATAAGGGGTGCATCGGCCTGGCCTGCCCCAGCCGTTGCCATCTCGTCCGCTATCCACGGAACCGTTCACAGGAGGAAGCATGCAACCCCGTTTCATTTCTCGTGTCTTGGCGATCTTTTCAGTCATGGGCATGACCCTGGGCGCCTATGGCTGGTGGTCGACCGTCCATCCTGCCGCCGCCGCGAGCACTTCGGCGCCGCCGCCCATTATTCAGGCGGTAGGCGGACTGCCCGATTTCAGCGCCATCGTGCAGGCCTACGGCCCGGCCGTGGTCAACATCACCTCGACCTCGGAAGGCAGCCACGAGCAAGGCAACTCCTTCGGCATCGACCCCAACGATCCCATGTACGAATTTTTCCGCCGCTTCGGCATGCCCATGATGCCGCGCGACGACGGACCGCATAGGGCGCAAGGCTCGGGCTTCATCGTCAATGCCGATGGCGTTATCTTGACCAATGCGCATGTCGTGGACGATGCCAGCGAGGTGACGGTGAAACTCACGGACAAGCGCGAATTCCGCGCCAAGGTCATCGGCATCGACAAACCCTCCGATGTCGCCGTGCTTAAGATCAGCGCCAAGAACCTCCCCGTGGTCCGCGTCGGCAACGCCGGCGCGGTCAACGTCGGCGAGTGGGTGTTGGCCATCGGCTCGCCCTTCGGTTTCGAGAACAGCGTGACCGCTGGCATCGTCTCCGCCAAATCGCGCAGCCTGCCGGACGAGAACTATGTGCCCTTCATCCAAACCGATGTGGCCGTAAACCCGGGCAATTCGGGCGGGCCGCTGTTCAATATGCACGGCGAAGTCATCGGCATCAATTCGCAGATCTACACGCACTCGGGCGGTTACCAAGGACTCTCGTTCGCCATCCCCATCGACGTGGCCATGAAGGTGGAGTCGCAAATACTGCAACACGGCAAGGTGGTGCGGGGCCGGATGGGTGCGGCCATCCAGGACTTGAACCAGGACTTGGCGGAATCGTTCGGCCTCAGTTCGCCCAAGGGCGCGCTGGTCAATAGCGTCGAGCCTGACAGTCCAGCCGAACGCGCAGGCCTAAAACCCGGTGATGTGGTGCTCGCTTTGAACGGCCAAACGATCAATTCTTCTGCCGACCTGCCGCCCAAGGTCGCCGATCTCAAACCGGGCTCGGAGGCCGCGCTGGATGTCTGGCGCGATCACCGCACGCAAAGAATGACCGTCAAGATCGGCGAAATCAAAGCCAAATCGGCAGCCTTCGCCGTCGGCGACAACGACCAAGGACGTTTGGGCCTGTCGGTGCGGCCCTTGAGCCAGGAAGAGAAACAGCAATTGCACGTTGCCGGCGGGCTGGTGGTAGCCGAGGCCAGCGGCCCCGCGGCGCGGGCCGGGGTACAGCCAGGCGATGTGATTCTGGCCGCGAACGGCACCACCATCGGCAGCGTCGAACAATTGCGCCGACTGGCAAAAAACGCTTCGAGTCGGCACCTTGCCCTGCTGATCCAACGAAATGACGAAAAGCTATTTATCCCGATTAATCTAGGCTGAGCCATACCGCACAGGATCGACCAGACATGAGGTCCGACCATATTGGGCTCGGGGCGCACATCCTTCCCACCTCCGCCAACTTGGTTGGGGCTTGCATGTGCGCCATCCCGATCGTCAAACTGCTGCACCGGAGTAGCTGGAGCACCTGGATCGACAAGGGCTTGGCCCTGGCCAGCCTGCTCTTTCTCACCAGCGCGGGCCTGTCCTATCTTTCGATGCGGCACAGCCGCAACGGGCAAGGCACGGAGAATCTGGCGGAGATCCTCTTCCTGGTCGGCCTTGGCACCGTCTTCATGAGCCTGATGCTGCTGTCATGGAGCATCGCCTAGGTCTTGCCGGCAAGAAAGCCCACAACGCCTAGTTATCGAGATAATAAGATTGAAAGGCCAAGCGCCTGGCAGATTCGGCAAAGGCCTTGAGCCAGCGTACCCGCGCCGCACTCGGCTCGTGGGCTGCGCCGATGCCGCCGCCATCGCCCGCGGCCGCCTGCAAATAGGGCACCGCCCCTTCGTCCAAGGTACAGCCATAGGCCTCGGCCGAAAGCAAGGCACCCAACCAGTCGGCCTCGCGTTCCTGCCGCTGCCAATGTTGAGATAGCTTGATTGCCAAGGCGATGTTGCCGTCGAGCAGGCTCATCGCCCGGTCGCCGTTGCCGGTCCAGCTCGCGCCCTTGCCCGACACCACGGATAACAACCGGGCATCTTCATCGAAATGGCGTTGCGCGATATGACCGATCTCATGCCCCACGACAAAAGCCAGTTGGCAGGTATTCAGCCTTAAGGCCGACGGCGCAAGGATAATGACATTGGGTGCATAGGAATAAGCCGACTCCTTGTCTTCGCTAACCGTAGCCAGAAAGCGGATATCGCTGCGGCCAGCCAGATCCGCCATCAATTTCCAACCTGGATGCGGCTTGAGCGGCGCACACGATTCGCACGGCGCAGTTGACCAGACATAGTGCGGCAATCGCGGCTGATCGGGGAACCAAACCGCCTTGGCCGGCTGTCCCGCCTGCACGGGTTTGCCGACCAATGTAAACGACAATAAGACCAGCGTCGGCCAACGCCGCAATGCAGAAAAAGCCGAGATCGGTCGAACAATCATGGCAAGGTCCATCGCAGTCACATTATCTACATATATACGAATATGCCGGACACACAAGGCAAGATGGCGCCGGATCGGCCAAGGTTGCAGAGAACGCGGGAAATAACAGTAGAATGGCCACGAACTTCAAAGGAGACCGTGAGATGTTCGACTCCGCCTCGACCGATGAAGCCGCACACGAAAGCAAGAAAGACTGGCGCGAATGCGTTGACCTCCGCGCCGAACTCAGCCGCCTCAAGGCAGAACGCACGGTGTTCCTCGAATTAGCCTCCGCTGCCGCCTTGTTGCTGCGCGATCTGGATACCGACACCTTCGAAACCCACGAAGCTGCGGAGCTGCTCTATGGCCTGTTGCAGCAACTACCCAGCCAAACCCTCGCAGAGGCCCCATATTGGGTAGCCGCATACCGAAGCTAAGCCTTGCGCCGGAAAGGTGTTTTGGCGCCAGCCTTCGTACTATAGTGAACCAGGCCCATGGCACTCGCCTGGGCAAACGCCAAGAGGAATCGAGCAGCATGACCAAGCAGCCGGCGCAGGATAGCCCTACCCGTTCCGCCTCGGGCTATGACCTGACTCCACCGACCGACGCCGAGAAGGCCGTATTGACCGCCGATCTCGACGCAGAAGAGCGCCGCGTGATCCTCGCGCACGGCACCGAGCGTCCATTTTGCGGTGGCCTGCTCGAGGAAAAACGCGAGGGCATGTTCGCCTGCCGACTCTGCGGTTTACCGCTGTTCCGCTCCGGCAGCAAATTCGAATCCGGCACCGGCTGGCCCAGCTTTCATACGCCGTTCGATCCCGACCATCTCCGCTATCTGCGCGACGGCAGCCACGGCATGGTGCGCACCGAGATTCGGTGCCGCCGCTGCGACGGCCATCTCGGTCATGTCTTCGAAGATGGGCCAGCGCCCACCGGCCTGCGTTATTGCCTGAATTCCGTGTCGCTCAAGTTTGCCGAACAGCCTACCGACAACCAATAACAAACGCTTGGAGCGACAAGGCATGACGATGAATGCAGCCGATCTCGTGCACGACATCAGCGGCCTGGTGACCCTGCCCGATGTCTATTTGCGTATCAACGAGTTGATCGAGGACCCCAACAGTTCGAGCAATGACATTGCCCGCGTGGTCAAACAGGATGCCAGCTTCACCATGCGCCTGCTGAAGTTGGCCAACAGCGCCCTGTACAGCTTCCCGTCTGCGATCGATTCGGTGGACAAGGCCATCGCCATCATCGGCACTGCGCAAGTGCGCAACTTGGCCTTGTCGCTCTCCGTGGCACGCAGCTTCGCCGGCCTGCCCAACGACTTGGTCTCGATGGAAAACTTCTGGAAACACAGTCTGCTGTGTGCCCTATCGGCCCGCCATCTCGCCAAGCTGACCCGCCGGTGCGAGCCGGATGCGCTGTTCACAGCCGGCCTGCTGCATGACATCGGCGAACTCATCATCTTCAACCGCTTGCCGCTGCAAGCCAAACAAGCCCTGTTGACAGTGTTGGATGCCGAAGGCGAGCTACCGATCTATCAGGCCGAACGCGCGACCATGGGCTTCGACCACAGCGCCGTCGGCGGCGAGTTGGCCCAGGCGTGGAACTTGCCGGCGCTGCTGAAGGAATGCATTTCGCACCACCACAACCTGGTCAAAGCCGACAAGCATCCGCGCGAGGTCGCCGTGATCCACTTGGCGAACATCATCGCCCAGATGGCCGAGATCGACAGCACCGAGCTGGACGACGTCGAGCCGATCGACCCGAAGGCCTGGGAAGTCACCGGACTCGATGCCGAGGTGATCGAACCGATCATGCGCGCCGCGCAAGGCGAGCTCGCCGAAGTCGAAAAGCTGTTCCTGGAATAGTCCAAGCGGATCAGCCCGCAACCATGCCCCTCGCCCACCCCCTCCCGCCCGCCCTGCCCGGCTTCGAGCATGTCCGCCGTCGCTGGGACGACAACCTCGGCACGGTCAACGCCCGCATCCTGCCTGGCGAACTCTATGTAACCGCGAGCGACGAAGGGGTGACCACGACGCTGGGTTCCTGCATTTCGGCCTGCATCCGCGACCGCGTCAGCGGCATTGGCGGCATGAACCACTTCATGTTGCCGAGCGATGGCAGCGACCCCGCAGCACTCAAGGCCTCCAACCTGAGTGCGGCCACCCGCTATGGCAATCATGCGATGGAACATCTAATCAACGCGATCATGCGTAACGGCGGCCGACGCGAGAACCTGGAGGTCAAGGTATTCGGCGGCGGCCGCATCATCGCCAACATGACCGACGTCGGTCTACGCAACATCGCTTTCGTTCGGCACTACTTGGCGATGGAGGGCTTGCAAATCGCCTCGCAAGACGTCGGCGATGTCTTTCCGCGCATGGTCGCTTACTTTCCGGCTACCGGTCGCGTGCGCGTGAAACGGCTGCGCTCGCTGCACAACAACACGATCGCCAGCCAAGAACAAAAATACATCGAGAGCATCAAGCGACAACCGGTCTCCGGCGATGTGGAGTTGTTCTGAGCCGGTTTTAGGCCAGATCCGCCGCAGCGGTAAAAATCGGCCTAGAATAAGGCGGTGCAGCATTCGCTCTGCCGCGTACGCCTGCAAAGGAGGACACCGATGTCAGCAAGGCATCCCATTGTCGCGATGACGGGGTCGACCGGCTCCGGCCTGTCGACCGTGCGACATGCGTTCAAGGATATCTTCCGTCGGCTCGACATCAAACCGGCCATCGTTCATGGCGATGGCTTCCGCCGCTATTCCGAGCGGCAGTTCACCGCGCTGCTGCAAGAGGCGCGCGGCAGCGGCCGCCACCTGTCCTGGTTCGGTCCGGAATGCAATCACTTCCAAGAATTGGAGGCCTTCTTCAAGGCCTACGCCGAAACGGGTAGCGGCATCACCCGCGACTATGCCCATAATGCGACGCGCGCGCGCGAATTGGCCGTAGCGGTTGGCGAGTTCACGCCCTGGCAACCGCTGCCGCCCGGCAGCGACCTCCTGTTCTACGAAGGCCAGCACGGCGGTGTGGTGGCCCAGACTTGGACCCGGCGCAAGGTCGATGCCCGCCACTTTCCGGCCGAGATCGACCGCCGCGTCGGCCGCAAAGGCGTGGATGTCGCCCAGTACGTGGATCTGCTCATCGGCGTCGTGCCCGCGATCAACCTGGAGTGGATTCAGAAAATCCACCGCGATTGCAACAAGGCACAATGCACGCAGGAAGAAACGGTGGAAACGATCCTGCGCCGGATGGATGACTATATCCATTACATCGTGCCGCAATTCGGTCTGACCGACGTCAACATCCAACGCATGCCACTGGTGGACACCTCCAACCCTTTCGTCGCACGCGACGTGCCGCAGGCGGACGAATCCATCCTGGTCATCCATTTCCGCGACCGCGAGCGCCATGATTTCACCGAACTGATGCGCCGCATCCCAGACTCGCGCATGTCCAGACCGACCACGCTGATCGCCCCCGGCGGCAAGCTCAAACATGCCCTGGAGGCAATCTG
>JAJZTS010000077.1 GCA_021848725.1 Pseudomonadota bacterium | reverse complement strand
ACCGTGCCCGAGCTGCTCTGGCTGGTCGCACCGCTGGCACTGGTCATCGCGCCCCATGCCACGCATTTGCCGATCTGGCTTGGCCTCGCCTGGGCGGCCATCGCCGGCTGGTGTTTGCTGCGTGCCGCGCGCCGATTGCCGCTGCCGTCGCGCTGGCTGCGCACTGTCATTGCGGCGGCCGGCCTCGTCGCGGTATTTGCCCAGTTCGGCACCCTCGTCGGCCCGCGCGCCGGCGTCGCGCTGCTGGTCTTCCTGTCGGCCGCCAAGCTGCTGGAAACCGAAGCGCCGCGCGACCGCACCGGCCTGATCTTCGTCGGCTATTTCCTGTTGGTCGCGTACTTCCTGGAAGACCAAAGCCTGCTCAGCGCGGCCTATATGCTGATCGCCTTGCTCGCGCTGACCGCGTCGCTGATCGCCAGCCAGATGCCGGAACCCAAGGCCGTGCGGCCAAAATTGCAACCCACGCTCAGCTTGTTGCTGCAGGCCTTGCCGCTCGCGCTGTTCCTGTTCGTCCTCTTCCCACGCCTATCGGCGCCGCTGTGGAGCATGAAACAGGAAAGCGCCGCGAGCACCGGCCTGTCCGACGAGATGCGGCCGGGCGATGTCAGCCGCTTGATCCAATCGAACGAGATCGCCTTTCGCGCCAGCTTCGACAGGCGCGACATCGATACCAAACAACTCTATTGGCGCGGCCCGGTGCTGTGGGACTACGACGGCCACACCTGGCGCACACTGCGCGGCATTCCTTATGCCGCCATCGACGGCCAGGGCCGCGGCCAGCCGGTAGAATACAGCCTCATCCTCGAGCCGCATCAACAACGCTGGCTGTTCCTGCTCGGTCTGCCGGCCCAGCTGCCGCCACTGCCGGCCGATCTGCGTAGCGATCTGCAATGGCGCATGCGCGCGCCGGTCAGCCGCCGCCTGCAATACACCGTGAGCGCCTGGCTCGATTACCGCTATGGCCTCGACCTCGACCAGACCAGCCGCAGCCGTGCCTTGCGCCTGCCGCGCAACCTCAACCCGCAAACACGGGCGCTGGCCGCAAGTTGGGCCGATAGCGGCATCGGCGACAGCGCCATCGCGCAGCGGGCGCTGCGCTATTTCCGCAGCGAGCCCTTCGTCTACACCTTGCAGCCGCCCAAGCTGGGCGAGCAGGCGATGGACGATTTCCTGTTCAACACCCGGCGCGGCTTTTGCGAACATTACGCCAGCGCCTTCGTCGTCCTGATGCGCGCCGCCGGCGTGCCGGCCCGCGTGGTCACCGGCTATCAAGGCGGCGAATACAACGCGGTGGGCGACTACTGGATCGTGCGCAACCGCGATGCCCACGCCTGGGCCGAGGTCTGGCTGCGCGGCCAGGGCTGGGTGCAGGTCGACCCCACTGCTGCAGTGTCGCCGGCACGGGTGGAACTCGGCATCGACGCCGCCCTGCCGGCGGCCGAGCGGCCGGCGCGCTTGTTCAATCTGGCAACCGGCTGGCTGGCACCGATTCGCTTGGCCTGGGATGTGGTCAACTACCGCTGGAACCTCTGGGTGCTCGGCTACAACGACGTGCGTCAGCGCGAATTCCTGTCGCGCCTGGCCCCCTGGCTGTCCGAGCTCAACGCGATGCTCTGGCTGCTCGGCGCTGGCAGCAGCCTGTTCATCTTCGGCCTGGCCGGTTTCTATTTGCTGCGCCAGACGCGGCTCAAGCAAGACCCGATCAGCCGCCACTATGCCCGCTTCTGCCGCAAGCTCGCGCGCCTGGGCATCGAACGGCGGCCAGGTGAAGGGCCCGATGCCTTCGCTCGGCGCGCGCTCGCCCATCCCAAGCTTGCCGGACGGCCCGAACTGCATCAGGCCATCGAACGAATCACCCACTTGTATGTCGCCCTGCGCTATGGCCGGGCCGCGAATAGCCACATCACCGACATGGCACGGGCCATTCGTCGCTTTCGCCCCGGCAACTGAGCGGCGCGTTACCATATCGCCTCTCATCATCAACCCGGACAACCGTTCTTATGTCCACCGAGTCGAGCCATCTCCAGGACCTAGCCGAACACGCCCCCGTCATCGCCTTCCAGTTTGAGCGCTTGGCCGACGGTAGGCGTCGTTTTCTCTACATCAGCCCGGCTATCGCCGAGTATTTCGGCCTTTCACCGGAAGCGGTCATGGCCGACGCCGAGATTTGGTTCGACACGGTCCATCCGGAAGACCGTCCGGGCCTGGAGGCCTCGATCGGCAAATCGGCGTGGACCCTGAGCGACTGGCAATGGGAAGGCCGGGCCCGCGACAGCCAGGGACGGACCAAGTGGTTCCGCGGCCGCAGCCGGCCCAAGTCGGGCAAGGATGGCAGCATCGTTTGGAGCGGCGTGCTGATGGACTTTTCCGAGGCCGGCGCGAGCGGCGTGGAACTCCCTATCCGCCTCTACGCCCGCGCCCTGGAATCGGTGCCTGTAGGCATACTGATTGCCGACGCAAACGCCGCCGATATGCCGCTGATCTACATCAACCCGGCTTTCGAACGCATCACCGGCTACACCGCCGATGAGACGCTGGGCCGCAATTGCCGCTTCCTCCAAGGCGAAGACACCAAGCAGCCTGAACTGGCGAAATTGCGCGAAGAACTCAAGGCCGGTCGCGAGACCCGGGTCACACTGCGCAATTACCGCAAGGACGGCCAGCCGTTCTGGAACGACCTGTTGCTCGCCCCGGTCCACGACGGCAGCGGACGGCTCACTCATTTCATCGGCGTCGCGCATGACATCACGGCACAGCGCCAAGCGGAAACGGCGTTGATCTTGGCCAAGGAAGAGGCCGAACGAGCCAACCAGGCGAAGAGCGAATTCCTATCCAGCATGAGTCACGAACTGCGCACGCCGCTGAACGCGGTGATCGGTTTTGCGCAACTGCTGGCGCTAGACCCGGACAACCATCCCAAAGACAAGGAACACGCGCAGGAAATCCTCACGGCCGGCAACCATTTGCTCAAGCTCATCAATGAAGTGCTCGACCTGTCGCGCATCGAAGCCGGTTACCTGGAACTAGACCTCCAGCCGGTGCCCATCTTGGAGCTGGCCCAGGAATGCAGCCGGCTGATCCAGCCGACCCTTCACGCGCAACAGCTCAGCCTCAGCCTCGATTTCGAAGATAGCCTGGACACACCCATGCTTGCCGACCGGATGCGGCTGAAACAGGTGCTATTGAACCTGATGTCCAATGCCGCGAAATACAATCGCACCGGCGGTAAGGTCCGAGTCGAGTATCGCCGGGCCGAAGGGGACAAAATGCGGCTGAGCGTCAGCGACACCGGCCAAGGCATCGCGCCGGAACGCATCGACGAGCTGTTCCAGGCCTTCCATCGCCTCGGCCAGGAAAACGGGCCCATACAAGGCACCGGGATCGGCCTCGTCATCAGCAAACGCCTGATCGAATTGATGCAGGGCCAAATCGGGGTCGAAAGCATGCTCGGTCAAGGCAGCCGATTCTGGATCGAGCTACCCGTCGCCTCCGCGCCATCCGCGCAAGCCGCTGCCGACAGCGCAACCGAAGCCTCACTAAGCCAGGCCACGCCGGCAGACGGAAGAACCTACACCGTACTCTATGTGGAAGACAACCCGGCCAACATGCTCCTGGTTAAGCACGTCATGAAGAACCGCCCGGGCATCCGCTTGCTCGGCGCGACCGAAGCAATGCAGGGACTGGAACTGGCCGAGACCGAACGGCCGGACCTCATCCTGCTCGACATCAATCTGCCGGGCATGAGCGGTTTCGACCTGCTGCAATACCTTAAGAGCCATGCCACCACGCAAGGCATCCCCGTCATCGCAGTCAGCGCCAACGCCATGTCGCAAGATATCGAACGCGGGCGACGGGCGGGTTTCCTCGACTACCTCACCAAGCCGCTCGACATCTCGAAATTTCTGGCCGCCGTTGACAAGGCCTTGTCGGGCAAACGCTGAAGCGCCTTTGACTTAGCGAAATCGACCATGCCCCAATTCGCCGAAAAGAAAGTCCTCGAACTGCCCATCGCCGGCATGACCTGCGCGTCGTGCTCCACCCGCTTGGAGAACAACCTGAACAAGCTGGCGAGCGTGAACGCGGCGGTCAACCTGGCCACGGAGAAGGCGCAAGTGGCATACGACCCGGCGCAGACCAACCCCGAGGCCATCGTCGCCCAGGTGGCCAAGACCGGCTTCGCGGTCGCGCCGCAAAGCCTGGACCTGCGCCTCACCGGCATGACCTGCGCCGCCTGCGCCACGCGCATCGAGACCGTGCTCAACCGGCTGCCCGGCGTGGAGGCGCGGGTGAACCTCGCCACCGAGAAGGCCCGGGTCAATTACACGCCGGGGCTGGCCACGCTCGACGCGCTGATCGCCGCGGTGCAAAAGGCCGGCTACGGCGCCGAGCCGATCACCGAGGCGGCGCGGGCCGAGGAAAAGGTGCGCAAGGCCGCGGAATACCGACGCGAGGTGATCGCCTTCGCCGTCTCCGCCGTGCTCACCCTGCCCCTGCTCGCGCAGATGGTGACCATGTTCTCCGGCGCACACGATGAGTGGCTGCCCAGCTGGCTGCAATGGCTGCTCGCCACCCCGGTGCAGTTCTGGGCCGGCTGGCGCTTCTACACCGGGGCCTATCACAGCTTGCGCGGCGGCGGCGCCAACATGGACGTGCTGGTCGCGCTCGGCACCAGCGCCGCTTACTTTTACAGCGTCTTCGTCGTCTTGTTCGCCCCGCACGGCCACCTCTATTTCGAGGCCGGCGCGGCGGTGATCGCCTTGGTCCGCCTGGGCAAGCTGTTGGAGGCGCGGGCCAAGGCCAAGACCTCCTCGGCCATCGAGCAGTTGATCGGCCTGCAACCGAAGACCGCGCGCGTCGAGCGCGACGGCGAAACGCTGGAGATCGACATCGCCACGCTCAAGGCCGGCGATATCGTGGTGGTGCGCGCCGGCGAGCGCATTTCGGTCGACGGCACGGTGGTCGACGGCGCATCGAGCATCGACGAGAGCCTGCTCACCGGCGAGAGCCTGCCCATCGCCAAGACCGGCAACGACAAGGTGTTCAGCGGCACCCAGAACCTAGACGGCATGCTGAAGATTCGCGCCGAGGGCGTCGGCGCCCAGACCCAACTGATGGAGATCGTGCGTCTGACCGAGGCGGCGCAAGGCTCCAAGGCGCCGATCCAGAAACTGGCCGACCGCATCTCCGCCGTGTTCGTGCCGGCGGTGGTCGCGCTGGCCGTGCTCACCTTCGCCGGCTGGTGGCTGTACAGCGGCGACTTCACCGCCAGCCTCATCCCCGCCGTGGCGGTGCTGGTCATCGCCTGCCCGTGCGCGCTGGGCCTGGCCACGCCGACCGCGGTGATGGTGGGCCTGGGTCGCGGTGCGCAACTGGGCATCCTGGTGCGCAGCGCCGAGGCCCTGGAGCGGGCGGAAAGGCTCTCGGTGCTGGCGGTGGACAAGACCGGCACCTTGACCGAAGGCAAACCGGCCCTGGTCGAGCTGCACACCGCGCCTGAGGTTGAAGAAAGCGAACTGCTGCGCCTGGCCGCCGCGCTGGAACAAGGCTCGGCCCATCCGCTGGCCCAGGCCCTGCTCGATGCCGCGCAGGCGCGCGGCATTGCGCTGCCCGCGGTCGACGGCTTCGAAAATCTGAGCGGCCACGGCGTGCGCGGCAGCGTGGCCGGCCGCCCCTTGCAGTTGGGCGCACCGGACTTCCTCGCCGCCAACCGCATCGCCTTCGACAACGCCGCGCTGGAACGGCTGCAAGGCGCCGGCCGCATCGTCATCGGCCTGGCCGATGCCACGCAGTGGCTGGGTTGGCTCGCCTTCGCCGACCGCCTGCGGCCCAGCTCCAAGGCCGCCGTGCAACTGCTGCAAGCGCGTGGCATTCAAGTGGTCATGCTCACCGGCGACCATGCCGCCACCGCCGCCGCCATCGCCAAGGAGGCTGGCATCACCGACTTCCGCGCCCGCGTGCTGCCGCAGGACAAGGCCGCCGCCGTGGCCGCGTTAAAGGCCGAGGGCCGCGTGGTCGGCATGGCCGGCGACGGCATCAACGACGCGCCGGCCCTGGCCAGCGCCGACGTCAGCTTCGGCATGCGCTCCGGCACCGACATCGCCATGGAGGCGGCCGACATCACCCTGATGCACAACGACCTCGCCAGCGTCGCCCACGCGGTGGAACTGTCCCACGCCGTGCTGCGCAAGATCCGGCAGAACCTGTTCTTCGCCTTC
>JAJZTS010000076.1:1754-6423 GCA_021848725.1 Pseudomonadota bacterium | reverse complement strand
CGGCCGGCGACCACAGCGAGGTAACGCTTATGCACCTCGCGCGCAGCGAAGGCCTGGCTGAGCCGGCGCTGCATCTCGGCCCCGCGCGCCAACAGCATCAGGCCCGAGGTGGCCATGTCCAAGCGATGCACGATCAGCGCATCGGGGTATTGCGCTTGTACCCGTGCACTCAAGCAATCTTGCTTGTCGGCGCCGCGGCCGGGCACCGCGAGCAGGCCGCTGGGCTTGTCGAACACCAGCAGGGCATCGTCGGCGTAGATGAGGGATAGGGGCTCTGGCATGGCAAGGGATCGCATATAGCTGCGCGCATTGTCCTACGGCGGCCTTAAATGCAAAACGGGCCAGATCGCTCCGGCCCGTTTGCATTTCCGCGACTGCGTATTACAGCAGCGGCACGATCAACAAGGCGACGATGTTGATGATCTTGATCAAGGGGTTCACGGCCGGGCCGGCCGTGTCCTTGTAGGGGTCGCCGACGGTGTCGCCGGTGACCGCGGCCTTGTGAGCCTCGCTGCCCTTGCCGCCGAAGTTGCCTTCCTCGATGTATTTCTTGGCGTTGTCCCAGGCGCCGCCACCGGTGGTCATGGAGATGGCGACGAAGATGCCGGTGACGATGGTGCCGACCAGCACGCCGCCCAGGGCCTGGGCGCCGAGGGTGAGGCCGACGATCAGGGGCACGGCGACCGGCAGCAGCGAGGGCACGATCATCTCTTTGATCGCGGCCTTGGTCAGCATGTCGACGCAGGTGCCATATTCGGGCTTGGCCTTGCCTTCCATGATGCCGGGAATTTCCTTGAACTGGCGGCGCACTTCCACCACCACGCTGCCGGCGGCGCGGCCCACCGCCTCCATGCCCATGGCGCCGAACAGGTAGGGCACCATGCCGCCGATGAACAGGCCAATGATGACCATGTGATTGGACAGGTCGAAGGTCAGGATGTGGCCACCGGCGGTCAGCGCGTGGGTGTAGTCGGCGAACAGCACCAAGGCAGCCAAGCCGGCCGAGCCGATGGCGTAGCCCTTGGTCACCGCCTTGGTGGTGTTGCCCACGGCGTCGAGCGGGTCGGTGATGTTGCGGATGCTCTCGTCCAGCCCGGCCATTTCGGCGATGCCGCCGGCGTTGTCGGTGATCGGGCCGTAGGCGTCGAGCGCGACGATGATGCCGGCCATCGACAGCATGGAGGTGGCGGCGACGGCGATGCCGTACAGGCCGGCCAGGTCATAGGCGCCCCAGATGGCAGCGCAGACGGCGAGCACCGGCGCGGCGGTGGACTTCATCGACACGCCCAGGCCGGCGATCACGTTGGTGCCGTGGCCGGTGGTGGAGGCCTGCGCGATGTGGCGCACCGGGCTGAACTCGGTGGCGGTGTAGTACTCGGTGATCCAGACCATGGCCGCGGTCAGCGCCAGGCCGATCAGGGTGGCGAGATACAGGTTCATCGAGGACACCAACTGGCCGTCGATCATCACGCCCTCGCCCATCATCCGGGTGGTGATGGGGTAGAAGGCGATGGCGGCCAGACCGCCGGAGACGATGAGGCCGCGATACAGCGCGTTCATGATCTTGCCGCCCGCGCGCGCCTTGACGAAATAGGTGCCGACGATGGAGGCGATGATGGCGAAGCCGCCCAGCACCAGCGGGTAGATCACCGCCTCGGGCGAGCCGGTGATCATCAGGCCGCCCAACAACATGGTGGCGATGATGGTGACCGCGTAGGTCTCGAACAGGTCGGCGGCCATGCCGGCGCAGTCGCCGACGTTGTCGCCGACGTTGTCGGCGATCACCGCCGGGTTGCGCGGGTCGTCCTCGGGGATGCCGGCCTCGACCTTGCCGACCAGGTCGGCGCCGACGTCGGCGCCCTTGGTGAAGATGCCGCCACCGAGTCGGGCGAAGATGGAAATCAGCGAACCGCCGAAGGCCAGGCCGACCAAGGCGTGCGTCGCTTCTGCGGTGCTCGTGCCCATGGACTGGGTGAGGAAGGCGAAGTAACCGGCCACGCCGAGCAGGCCGAGACCGACCACCAGCAAGCCGGTGATCGCGCCGCCCTTGAAGGCGACGTTGAGCGCGGCGTTGAGGCCGCCCTTGGCCGCCTCGGCGGTGCGCACGTTGGCCCGCACCGAGACGTTCATGCCGATAAAGCCGGTCAGGCCGGAGAGGAAGGCCCCGAGCGCGAAGCCAACGGCGGTTTGCCAGCCCAGCGCCAGGAAGATGGCGATCAGCAGGATGGCGCCGACCAAGCCGATGGTGGTGTATTGCCGGTTGAGGTAGGCCTGCGCCCCCTCTTGCACCGCGGCCGCGATTTCTCGCATGCGTTCGTTGCCGGTGGGCTGGGCAAGAATCCATCGGATCGATACCGCCCCATAGAGCAGGGCTATCACTGACGCCACAAGGGCGAACATCAGACCTTCACTCATTGCCTAGCCTCCTTAACGAAAAAGAAAAATTGCTACGCCATCTAAGCTGCTGCTTACTTCCCCTCGAACACTCACTTCGTCATTCCGGCCTGTGAGCCGGAATCCAGTTCTAAAAGCATGGATTCCCGCCTACGCGGGAATGACCCTACAGGTAAACAATCTGGCCAGGCCCTGGATTGCCACGGCCGCATCGCGAGCCCGTCAGGGCATGGCGATCCAACAGCATTCCAACGGGCCAACTACCGTGGCAAATCAATCCGGCCGGCCAAGGGCCAAGCCGCCTTCAAACCGGGTGCCCGGCTCGAAACCGAAGATGGCATCGAGCCCGAGCTCGCGAATCAGACCGTCGACGGCCACCTGGCCGTGTTCCTTCTGCACCTCGGACAGGATCAGCTTGGCCGAATTGGCGTTGTAGAACCCGCCGAAGTCGGCCTGCACCTTCAACAACTGCCGGGCGCGGTCCAAGGTCATTACCTAGCCCCAAGAATAAAAAAGGGCGCACTCGGCGCCCTTGATCCGGCTCAAAGCTTGAACGTCGGGAGTTTCTTCGCCACCGCCACGTTCTTCAACGTCACGTACTGCGGCAGGCCGTCCTTGTACTTGGGATAGTCCTCGCCCTGAATCAGCGGCGTCAGGTAGCGCTTGCACTTGGGCGTGATGCCGAAGCCGTCCTTGGTGATGAAGTCGCGCGGCATGAACTTCTCGACGTTGGCCACCTTGGACAACGGGGCCATACCGATCTTGTACTTGTAGGGCGAATCGGACAGGCGGTCGACCGTCGGCATCACCGAGTTGTGGCCCTTGATCGCCAGTTCGACCGCCTTCTGGCCCAACTCGTAGGCCTGCTTCACGTCGGTCTTGGACGCGATATGGCGCGCGGCGCGTTGCAGGTAGTCGGCCACGGCCCAGTGGAACTTGTGGCCGAGGGCATCCTTGATCATGTTCGCCACCACCGGCGCGGCGCCGCCCAACTGGGCATGGCCGAAGGCATCGCGGGTGCCCTGCTCGGCCAGGAAGCGGCCGTCGGGGTAATGGCAGCCCTCGGACACCACCACGGTGCAGTAGCCGAACTTCTTCACGTTGGCATCGACCTTGGCCAGGAATTTCTTCTGGTCGAACTCGATCTCCGGGAACAGGATGACCACGGGGATGCCCTGGTCCTCGATCAGGCCGCCGGCGGCGGCGATCCAGCCGGCGTGCCGGCCCATCACCTCGAGCACGAACACCTTGGTCGAGGTCTTGGCCATGGAGCGCACGTCGAACGAGGCCTCCAAGGCGGACACCGCGATGTACTTGGCGACCGAGCCAAAGCCGGGGCAGCAATCGGTGATCGGCAGGTCGTTGTCCACGGTCTTGGGTACGTGGATGGCCTGGATGGGGTAGCCCATGGCTTCGGACAATTGGCTTACCTTGAAGCAGGTGTCGGCCGAGTCGCCGCCGCCGTTGTAGAAGAAGTAGCCGATGTTGTGGGCCTTGAACACCTCGATCAGGCGCTCGTATTCGCGCTTGTTCTGCTCCAGCGACTTCAGCTTGAACCGGCAGGAACCGAAGCCGCCCGACGGCGTGGAGCGCAGCGCGGCGATGGCCGCGGCCGATTCCTTGCCGGTGTCGATCAGGTCTTCGGTCAGCGCGCCGATGATGCCGTTACGGCCGGCATAGACCTTACCGATCTTGTCCTTGTGCTTGCGCGCGGTCTCGATCACGCCGCAGGCGGAAGCGTTGATCACGGCGGTCACACCGCCCGACTGGGCATAGAAGGCGTTTTTCTTCGCCATTTTCATCTCCTCACATCACTCGATATTCAAGGCAAAAAAAACGCGAACACCCGGTTCGCGTTTTTCGATCTCTCAACCGCCCGCCGTCTCCGCATCGCGCAGCCGGGCGGCTTCTTCCTGCATCTTCAAGGTGGTCACCAGGCAATCGCCGAGGTTGTCGTACTCTTCCTTGCCGGTGGAAAAACGGTCCTTGACCGACCAGAAAAACATGCTGCGAAACTGGTTGTCGCCGGTCTTGGACACGACGAAGTTGCAGCCATCCTCTTTCCAATACAGGGCGGGGCACACGGTCAGCTCGCGATCGGCCGGATTGAGGCGGATTTCGGTCTCCACCTCCTCCACGTTCACCTGGCGGCCGAAGCGCTCATGCAGCGCTGCCTGCACCAGGTGCCAGTCGGCGTCGCTGAAGGCCGAGGCTTCGCTCATTGCTTCACGGAATCCAGGCCGGCGAACACGGCGCTGGTGATGCTGTCGACCGA
>JAJZTS010000076.1:0-1654 GCA_021848725.1 Pseudomonadota bacterium | reverse complement strand
ATCTGGGGAATGCCGTATTTTTCTTTGATGTAGTTAGCCTGCGTGCCTTTGCCGGCGCCAGGGCCGCCCAGAAGAATCAGTCGCATGAAACAGTCTCCAATGTTTTTGATTGAAACGAGAAGGAAAAGCGGGAACGCACAATCGGGGGGAGGTTATTCAACCTGCCCCGAGGTGGACAGTTAATTTTTTCGATTGTCTTATAAGCGGAGATTATGCGACACACCCGGACACTTGCCAGGCTTGGCAAGCGCAGCGCTTAGAAGAAGCCGGAGAAGCCGGTGTAGTCGTTGGCCGTCGGGTCGATGGCCACGCCGTTCGCACTGACACCCTTGAAGGTGAACTGGATATGGGATGGGTCGATGGTGCCGTTAGCCGCCGCATTCTGGGTAATGTTGAAGTACACCGTCGCGGTCATTTTTTGCCTGTCGTATTGCACCGCAACCGGTGTGCCGGGCAACTGCACCTCGGTGGAGGGTGGCGCCCAGCCATTGTTATAGGTGTTAGCCAGGTTGGTACCGATAGCACGGCTGATGTTCCAGTTCATCACGTTCTCCACCGACCTCGGGTCCATGGGGCCATTGAACGAGAATACGATGCTGGTCAGTTGCTGGGCATTGGCAGTGGCCAATCCCGCACCCAACACGGGGAGATTGCTGCCCGGCCCAAGCGAGGCGAGGAAGGTGCCGGTGGACAGCCGGGCATCCATCTTCGGCGGCGTCTTTTGCACGATATAGGCACTCAAGCTCAAGGCCAGGGCACCCTGCTTGTATTGCGCGCTCAGTTGAGTGGCGATCTTGTTCGCCTGATCGAAATTGCCCATATCGGCATAGGCATAGCCCATCTCGGAATAGGCCTCCCAATAGTCCGGCTTCCGGCCGATCGCCGCCCCAAAGGCGTTGATCGCATCGGTATAGCGACCCGCTTTGGCATAGGTTTGACCCAGGCCGAAGTCACCATAGGGACTGTTGGGCTGCAAGTTCTTAATTCGCTGGAATTCCTGTTCGGCCTTGCCATACTCGCCCGTCTGTATATAGGCCTGCCCCAGGTAATAGCGCGTGGAGGCGCTGGGATCGATCCGGACCGCCTTCTCATATTCCGCTTGCGCATCCTGTGGGCGATTGGCCGTGATATAGAGATTACCCAAGGCGATGTGGGTATCGAGGTTCTGGTTATCCGCCTGCAGCGACTTCTTGTAGACATCGATCGCCGAATTGACGTCGCCTTGGCTCTGGTAGACCTGGGCCATATAGGCGTAGGCATTTATCGCGGTTGCCGAACGGGGGGCGAGGGCCGCCGCCTGCTTGAATTTCGTCAGTGCCTCATTGTAGTTCTGCTGCTGAAAGGCCTCCACGCCACCACTCAAGACATTCTGGGCGACACCCTCCCGCGCCGCATCCTGCGATGCCGACGAGGTAAACAGATTCGAAGTGCCTACGCCATCCAAGAGACCCATTGACTCACCTTAGACCAACATTCCTGCTTGATTTATAGCTCTATATCGGCCAAAACTTACTCAAACTTTAGCTTATCGGCTGGCCGAAAATAAGGCCCGCACCTTCGCCAAGTCCTCGGCCGTATCTACCCCCGGCGGCGACGGCTGTTCGGTGGTCAGCACGGCGATCTTGTAGCCGTGCCACAGCGCACGCAGCTGTTC
>JAJZTS010000075.1 GCA_021848725.1 Pseudomonadota bacterium | reverse complement strand
AACACCTCGGCGATGCCGCTCATGCCGGCGCCGCCGATACCGACGAAGTGGACGTGACGAACCTTGTGCTTCATCGCGTCATCTCCAATCTGACAAGCACCGGCCCGAACCCGGCGGCAGCCGCCACCCGCGGCCGGTCGCATCCCCAACGGGGCCCCTGCTCCCCGCTCGAAGCGGCTCCGCCTTGCCCGACGAAATGCATGTGACGGACCTTGCGTTTCATGCCGCCAGCTCCTTGCACACTTCGGCCACCCGCTCGGTGGCATCGGGTTTGCCCAGGGCGCGCGCCTTGGCTGCCGTTACCGCCAAGCCGTCGCGCGTGAGGCCAGCCAACCATCGCGCCAGCCGCGCCGGCGTCAGCTCCGCTTGCGGCAGCAGCCAAGCCGCGCCGTGCTCGGACAGGAAACGGGCATTCGCGGTCTGGTGGTCGTCCACCGCGAACGGGAAGGGCACGAAGGCGGCCGCCGCGCCGGCGGCGGCGACCTCGGCCACGGTCAAGGCGCCGGCGCGGCAGATCACGACATCGGCCCAGGCATAGGCCGCCGCCATGTCGTCGATGAAGGCCAGGCAGTCGGCCGCGACACCGGCCGCCGCGTAGTTGGCCTTGAGTTGTTCGATGTGCTTGGCGCCGGCCTGGTGTCGAATCGCTGGCCGCTTATCCTCGGCCAACAGCGCCACGGCCTTGGGCACCACCTCGTTCAGTGCCGCCGCGCCCAGGCTGCCGCCGACCACCAACAGACGCAGCGGGCCCCAATGCTCGGCATAGCGCTGCGCCGGCTCCGGCAGGGCGGCGATCTCCGGGCGCACCGGGTTACCGACCCACACCTCGCGTTTGGCCAAGAGCTTGACCAAGGGTAGGCCGAGCAATACCCGGTCGGCCACATGTGCCAGCACCCGGTTGGTCATGCCGGCGACGGAATTCTGTTCATGGATGGCCAAGGGTTTGTTCAGCAGCGCCGCCATCATGCCGCCGGGGAAAGCGACATAGCCGCCGAAACCCAGCACCACATCCGGCCGCACCCGGAAGATCGCGCGCGCCGCCTGCCAGAAGGCCTTCAGGATTTGCAATGGCAGCAGCAGCAAGCGCAGCGGTCCCTTGCCGCGCACGCCGGCGAAGCCGAGCCACTCGACCGCGAAGCCACGCGCCGGCACCAGCCGGGCCTCCATGCCGGCCCGGGTGCCGAGCCAGACCACGTGCCAACCCTCGCCGCGCAGACGCTCGGCCACGGCCAAGGCCGGCATGATGTGGCCACCGGTGCCGCCGGCCATGATCAGGGCGGTGCGCGCGCTCATCGTACGGCTCCTCCGCCCTTGCCGCGCATAAGCTGCCTATTTTCGAAGTCGATCCGCACTAGGATCGCCAAGGCCACGCAATTGGCAACAATGCCGGAACCGCCATAACTCATCAGCGGCAGGGTCAGGCCCTTGGTCGGCAACAGGCCCATGTTCACGCCCATGTTGATGAAGCCCTGCACGCCGAGCCAGACACCGAGGCCCTGCGCGACCAGCGCCGCATAGTTGCGGCCCATCAGCGCCGCCTGCCAGCCGATCGAGAAGGCGCGCCAGACCAGCCAAGCGAACAATCCCACCACCGCCATCACACCGACAAACCCCAACTCTTCAGCGATCACCGCGAGCAGGAAGTCGGTATAGGCCTCGGGCAGATAGAACAACTTCTCGACGCTGTCGCCCAAGCCGACCCCGGTCAGCTCGCCGCGACCGAAGGCGATCAAGGAATGCGAGAGTTGGTAGCCCTTGCCGAGCGGATCGGCCCAGGGGTCCATAAAGCCGATCACCCGCTGCAAGCGATAGGGCGACAACCAGATCATCAGCACGAAGCCGACGCCCAACATCAGGATCAGGCCGGCAAACAACCGCCAGTTAAGACCACCCAAGAACAGGATCGCCAGCGCGGTGGCGACGATCACGACGAAGGCGCCGAAGTCCGGCTCCATCAGCAACAGGCCGCCGACGCCGAGCATCACGAAGAACATCGGCAAGAAGCCCTTCTTCAAGTCGTCCATCAGCGCCGCCTTGCGCACCGTGTAATCGGCCGCGTAAAGCACGGCAAACAGTTTCACTATTTCCGAAGGCTGAAAATTACCCAAGGGCCCGAGCGGCACCCAGCGCCGAGAGCCGTTTACTTCCTTACCCAAGAACGGTACCAACACCGCCAGCAGGCAAAGCGCGCCAACGATGAACAACCAGGGCGCGGCCTTCTGCCACCACTCGGTCGGCACCTGGAATGCGGCATAGGCCGCCGCCAGCCCCACCACCAAATACATCGCATGGCGGATCAGGTAAAAGTCGCCCTGGTGGTTCAGGCTCTTGGCCTCGGCCACGGCGATCGAGGCCGAATACACCATGACCAAGCCCAACGCGAGCAGGGCGAAGATGGCCCACAACAGGCTCCAGTCGTAGGGCGACAGCAGGGTGCGCTTGGATTGTGGGGCGACGGCCTTATAGAACATGCACGCCCTCCTGCTCGGCCTTCAATGCCTGCACCGCTTGCACGAAAACATCGGCCCGATGCGCGTAATTGCGGAACATGTCGAAGCTGGCACAGGCCGGCGACAGCAACACGGCATCGCCCGGCCGGGCCAACTCGAAGCCTCGCCGCACCGCCGCCTCCATGCCCTCGGCGCGAAATACCGGTGCTGCATCGCCGATGGCTGCGGCGATCAGCGGGCCGTCGCGGCCGATCTGCACCACGCCACGGGCATGCTTCACCGCCTCTTTCAGCGGCGAGAAGTCCTGGCCCTTGCCATCGCCACCGGCGATCAACACCACGGGACAGGTCATGCCCTTGAGCGCGGCGACCGTCGCACCGACATTGGTGCCCTTGGAGTCGTCGTAGAAACTCACGCCCTTCACCGTCGCGACCTTTTCCACCCGGTGCGGCAAGCCCTTGAAGGTCTTCAGCGCGGCCACTAGCGGCGCATAGTCGAGACCGAGCGCACGGCACAAGGCCAACGCGGCCAACGCATTGGCCGCGTTGTGCAGGCCGGCGATCGGCAGCGCATCGACCGCCAGCAAGGCCTGCTCGCCTTCGGCCAACCAGTAGCCGTCTTCATGACGGTGCAGGCCCCATTGCCCCGACGCCGGCTTATCCAAACCGAAGCTGTATACGCGACGACCGTTTTCGCGCATGGCCATCACCAACGCGTCGTCGCGGTTCAGGACCTGCACGCCGTCGCCATGGAAGATGCGTGCCTTGGCCGCGGCGTAGCCGGTCATGTCGGCATAGCGGTCCATGTGGTCTTCCGACAGGTTGAGCACGGTCGCGGCGTCGGGCGTGAGGCTTGCGGTGGTCTCCAATTGAAAGCTGGACAACTCCAACACATAGACATCGGGCGCTGTTGTCTCTTGTGCGGTCAGGGCATCGAGCACCGGCAGGCCAATGTTGCCGGCCACGACCGTCTTCAGTCCGGCCGCCTGGCATAGGTGGCCGACCAGACTGGTCACGGTGCTCTTGCCGTTGCTGCCGGTGATCGCGATCACCTTGCTTGATGTTCCGACAATGGCGCGCGCGAACAATTCGACGTCACCGACCACATCCTTGCCGGCGCGCAATGCTGCTTGTATTTCCGGCGTTGCCAACGGCACGCCGGGGCTGACGACGACGAGATCGGCCCAATCGAAGTCGGCCGGTTTGAACACACCGAGCTTAAGCGCCACCTCGGGATGTACTTCGCGCAAGCGCTCGGCATGCGGCGGCACCATGCGGCTGTCGGTTGCGCGCACCTTGGCGCCCTGACCGAGCAGCCAGCGCGCGCAGGATAGACCAGTGTCGCCGAGCCCGACCACCAGGGCCTTTCGGCCCTGGAGTGCAGCGTGAGGAGTGAGGCGCGAGGCGTGCATCGTCAGCGCAGTTTCAAGGTGGAAAGACCAATGAGGACCAACATCCACGAGATGATCCAAAAACGGACCACCACTTGATTTTCTTTCCAGCCCTTGAGTTCATAGTGGTGGTGCAGTGGCGCCATCAGGAAGATGCGCTTGCCGCGCAACTTGTAAGAGCCGACCTGCAGCATCACCGACACGGTTTCGACCACGAACACGCCGCCCATGATGAACAGCACGATCTCCTGGCGCACGATCACCGCGACCACGCCGAGCGCGGCGCCCAGGGCCAGGGCGCCGACATCGCCCATGAACACCTCGGCCGGATAGGCGTTGAACCAGAGGAAGGCCAGGCCGGCGCCGACCAAAGCGCTGCAGAACACCACCAGTTCGCCGGCACCCGGGATGTGCGGCAGGCCGAGATACTTGGCGAACACCGCATGACCGGCGACATAGGCAAACACCGCCAGCGCCCCGGCCACCATCACCGTCGGCATGATGGCCAGGCCGTCGGCACCGTCGGTCAGGTTCACCGCATTGCTGGTGCCGACGATAACGAAATAGGTCAGTACGACGAAGCCGGTCACCCCCAAGGGCATGACGATTTCCTTGAAGAAGGGCACGATCAGCGCAGTTTGTGCCGGCAGATGGGCCGAGTAGGCCAGCCAGGCCGCGACGAAGGCGGCGATGAGCGACTGCCAGAAATATTTCCAGCGTGCCGGCAGTCCCTTGGGGTTGCGCTGCACCACCTTGCGCCAATCGTCGACCCAGCCGATGGCGCCGAAGCCGACCAGGGTCACCAGCGCGATCCAGACATACTCGTTGCTGAGATCGGCCCACAGCAGGGTGGTGATCGCGACCGAGGTCAGGATCAACGCCCCACCCATGGTCGGCGTACCGGCCTTGACCAAGTGGGTTTGCGGGCCATCGTCGCGCACCGCCTGACCGATCTTGTACTGGGTCAGCTTGCGGATCATGGCCGGGCCGACGATGAAGGCGATCACCAACGCCGTCAGCACCGCCAACACCGCCCGCAGCGTGATGTAGTTGAACACGTTGAAGGCCCGAATGTCGTGGCCAAGCCATTGCGCGAGCATCAAGAGCATTGATGCGCCTCCGTAAATGATTTCACCACGCGCTCCATTTGCATGAAGCGCGACCCCTTCACCAGTACCGTCACCTCCGGCGCCAGACCGTTTTCGATCTCTGCCAGCAACTCTTCGATCCGCTCGAAGTGCATGCCACCGGCACCGAATCCCTGTACTGCATGGATCGACAACTCGCCCAAGCAAAACAGGCGATCGATCCCGGCCGTCTTGGCCCGCTCGCCGATCTCGCGATGCAGATCGGCGGCCCCCGGTCCCAGTTCGCCCATGTCACCCAAGACCAAGATGCGCTTACCCGGCTGCGAGGCCAGCACTTGGATCGCCGCCGTAACCGAATCCGGATTGGCGTTGTAGGTGTCGTCGATGATGTGGGCGCCGAGCAGGCACTCCTTGCGCTGCAGACGGCCCTTCACCCCGGCATAGCTATTCAAGCCCTTGGCCACGGCGCCGAGCGAGGCGCCCAAGGCCAAGGCGGCGGCCGTCGCGGCCGTGGCGTTGCGCACGTTATGCAGGCCGGGGGCATGCAATTCACAATTCACTTTCCCGGTCGGCGTATGCAGGGTCAGCTCGGCACCGTAGGCCAAGGGCCGATGTTCGGCCCGCACCTCGGCTGCCTCGCCCAGGCCGAAGCTGACGATGTGCCGGCCCGCGTTCATCTCGCGCCACAGTTCGGCATAGGCATCGTCGGCATTGATCAGGGCAACACCGCCGGCCGCAAGGCCGGAGAAGATTTCGCCCTTGGCCCGCGCCACCGCCTCGACGGTCTGCAAACCTTCGAGATGCGCGCGCTGTGCGTTGTTGACCAATGCCGCGTCCGGTCGGGCCAGGCCGGATAGATAGGCCAATTCGCCCGGATGATTCATGCCCATCTCGATCACGGCATAGCGATGCATGGGCGTGAGCCGCAGCAGCATCAACGGCATGCCGATGTCGTTGTTGAGATTGCCCTCGGTCGCCAGCACCGCCATATCGCCGGCCTCGGCGCGCAGAATCGCCGCCGTCATCTCCTTCACCGTGGTCTTGCCGTTGCTGCCGGTGATGGCGACCACCTTGGCCGGCTGCCGGCTGCGATGCCAGGCGGCCAACCGGCCCAGGGCCAGTCGGGTATCCGGCACCACGATAGCCGGCGCCACATCCAGGCCCGACGCCGCATCGACCATCACGGCCGCCGCGCCGGCCGCCAACGCCTGGGCGGCGAAGGCATGACCGTCGAACCGCTCGCCGCGCAAGGCGACGAACAAGGCACCCTTAGGCAGATTGCGCGAGTCGGTCGACACGATATCGAACTCGACGTCGGCGCCGACGGCCTGGGCCGACAAGGCCTGGGCCGCTTCATGCAGACGCATGATCCACCCCCCATTTCGCCAGGCCGCGCTTGGCCTCTTCCGCATCGGAAAAATGTAGGCGCTGCCCGGCGATCTCCTGGTAAGCCTCATGGCCCTTGCCGGCGAGCAGCACGACATCGCTCGCGCCGGCCTCGGCGATGGCACGGGCGATGGCCTCGCGCCGGTCGACGATGGCGGTTTGGCCTGGCGGCATGCCGGCCAATATCTCGGCGATGATCGCAGCGGGCTCTTCGTGGCGCGGGTTGTC
>JAJZTS010000022.1 GCA_021848725.1 Pseudomonadota bacterium | reverse complement strand
CAGGCCTTCATGGGCAAGGGCGTGTCCGGCTGTGCCACCTGCGATGGCTTCTTCTACAAGGGCCAGGAAGTCGCCGTGATCGGCGGCGGCAACACCGCCGTCGAAGAGGCGATTTATCTCGCCAACATCGCCAGCAAGGTCACGCTGGTCCACCGCCGCGACAGCTTCAAGGCCGAAAAGATCATGGTCGACCACCTGATGGAAAAGGTGAAGGAAGGCAAGATCGTGCTTGAATTGAATAGCGTTTTGGATGAAGTGCTGGGCGACAAGAGCGGCGTCACCGGTATGCGCCTAAAGAATGCGCAGACCAACGCAACCAAGGAAATCGCGCTGGCCGGCGTGTTCATCGCCATCGGCCACAAACCCAATACCGACCTGTTCGTCGGCCAACTGGAGATGGACCACGGCTATCTGGTCACTCAAGGCGGCCGCACGGGTTTCGCTACCCAGACCAGCATCCCCGGCGTGTTCGCCGCCGGCGACGTGCAGGACATGATCTACAAGCAGGCCATCACCAGCGCCGCTTCCGGCTGCCAAGCCGCCTTGGATGCCGAGCGCTTCTTGGAAGGCAAGGCCTGATCGGCCACAGCCGCAATCCACTAGGCCAATGAAAACAGGCGGGAAACGCACACTTCCCGCCCCGAAGGAAGAAGACGTCGATCTCTTTCGGGCGGAGGTGGCCGACGCCACCCCGCTTGGCCAGCACGGCCGTTTTCTCCACCCGTTCGACCCGCCCCCTGCCCTACCCTTGAGCCGCCTGCGCGATGAACGCGAGGTGATGCTCGAATCGCTGACCGACCCGAGCCACTGGGACGAATCGGTCGAGACCGGCGAGGAACTGGTCTATGTCCGCGCCGGCATTTCCCGCCAAGTGTTGCGCAAGCTGCGCAAAGGCGAATGGCGCGTGCAGGCCGAACTCGATCTGCACGGCCTGACCCGGGCCGATGCCAAGATTGAACTAGTCGAATTTCTCCATGAGTGTTTTCGCCGCGGCGCCCGTTGCGTGCGCATCATCCACGGCAAGGGCTTGGGCTCGCCCAACCGCGAGCCGGTACTGAAACGGGCGGTGCGCCATTGGCTGGCGCAGCGGGAAGAGGTGCTGGCCTATGTCCAGGCCCGGCCAGCCGACGGCGGCGGCGGCGCGGCGATCGTGCTGCTGAAGAGCCAGCTGTAGGGTGCGCCTGCGCACCCTCTCACTCATTCATTGGTGCACAGGCGCAGCCTACGCCTTCTGTCAGGCCTCGACGATCTCGACCGGCGTATAGAGCGGCACCTGCTCGAACAGCTCGACCAGCTCGGCGTTGCGCATGCGGATACAGCCGTGCGAGCGCGGCGCTTGCTCGAAGCCCTCGTCCGGCGTGCCGTGGATGTATATGTAACGACGCATGGTGTCGCAATTGCCCAGGCGGTTGAAGCCCGGCTCCTTGCCCGACAGCCAGAGGATGCGGCTCAGAATCCAGTCACGGTTCGGTTCGATCTGCCCGAGTTCCAGCGTGTAGATCTCGCCGGTCGGCCGCCGGCCGACGAAGACGCTATTGATGGCTTGGTCGCCGCCGATCTTGGCGCGGACGATGTGTCGGCCACGCGGCGTGCAATAGCTGCCGCTCGCCTCGCCTGCCCCCTTGGCCGCAGTCGAGACCGGATAACGCCGGATCAGTTGGCCGCTATCGTCCAGAAGATCAAGCTCTTGGCGGGCGAGACTAATCTTGATCCGCAAGGGCCTGTCCTTTTGCTTGCGCACGACGTTCGGCGAAAAAGGCGCTGAGCAGGCTGCCGCACTCGTCGGCCAGCACACCGCCGACGATCTCGGCGTGGTGATTCAAGCGCGGTTCGTCATAGAGATTGAGTACGCTGCCGGCAACGCCGGTCTTAGGGTCTTTGGCACCGTAGACGATGCGCTTGATGCGGGCATGGAACATGGCGCCGGTGCACATCATGCATGGCTCCAAGGTGACATAGAGGGTGCAATCAAGCAGCCGATAGTTGGCGAGCCGGGTCGCGGCGTCGCGCAGCGCACGCACTTCGGCGTGGGCGGTCGGGTCGGCACGGGTGATCGGGCAGTTGAAACCGCGGCCGACGATCTCGCCGTCCTTGACGACGACCGCGCCGACGGGCACTTCGCCCGCCTGCCAAGCCGCTTGAGCCAGGACCAAGGCCTCGCGCATGAATCGGGCGTCATCGTTGTCGCTCATGGGGCGAGAGTTTAGTGCGGTTTGGTGGTGTGGGGTTAAACTGAAAGCAAAATCACCTTGGGCATAAGCAAGATGAACAAGATGCTACGCCGTAGTTTGATTGTCCTTTCTATCTTGGCACTGGCTGCCGCCGCGATCTGGTGGCTGACTCGGCCCAAGCCGATTGCCGTTGTTTTGCATACCGTCGGTGTCGGCCGCGTCGAGGCCAGCATCGCTAACACTCGGGCTGGCACGGTGGAGGCCTGCCAGCGGACCAAACTGTCGACCATCAGCGGCGGCCGTATCGACTATCTCGGTGCGCGCGAGGGCGACCGGGTGAAGAAGGGCCAAGTGCTGCTTAGATTGTGGAACGAAGACATGGTCGCACAAGCGCGCCTGGCCGAGGCCCAGGTGGCGACGGCGCGCAAGCAGGTCGGTGAGGCCTGTGCCCTGGCCGATGTCGCCGAGCGCGAGGCAGAACGGGCGGCCCAGCTCAAGACCAGCGGCTTTGTCTCGGTCGAGCGCGAGGATGCGGCGCGCAGCGAGGCCAAGGCCAAGCGCGCCGCGTGCGAGTCGGCCTACAGCAATATCAAACAGGCCGAGGCCCGGCTACAAGTCGCACAAGCCGAACTCAAGCGCATGGTGCTGATCGCGCCGTTCGACGGCATCGTCGCCGAGGTCAGCGGAGAGCTGGGCGAGATCAGCACGCCTTCGCCACCCGGCATTCCGACACCGCCGGCAGTCGACCTGATCGACGACAGCTGCCTCTATGTAAAGGCACCGATGGATGAAGTGGATGCGCCGTCGATCAAGCTCGGTCAGACCGCCCGCATCACTTTGGACGCCTACCCCGGGCGCCATTTCGCCGCGCATGTGAAACGCGTCGCGCCCTATGTCGTCGCGGTGGAAAAACAGTCGCGCACGGTCGATGTCGAGGTAGCCTTCGACAAGCCGCAGGAAACTGGCCGGCTGCTGGTCGGTTACAGCGCCGATGCCGAGGTCGTGCTCGGCGTGCGAGACAAGGTACTCCGAGTGCCGACCCCCGCCCTGCTTGAGGGCAAACGGGTGCTGGTCTACCGCGAAACGGACGGCCGCCTGGAGGAACGCCAATTGAAGACCGGCTTGGCCAACTGGGAATACACCGAGGTGCTGGACGGATTGAAACCGGGCGAGCGCATCGTCGCCTCGCTTGAACGCGAGGGCGTCAAGGCTGGCGCCAGGGTCATGCCGGAATCGGCCAAGGATCGTTGAGCCGGCATGATCGAGCTGACCGGGGTCAATCGCGTTTTTCATCTGGGCGACAGCGAGGTGCATGCCTTGCGTGACATCGATTTGCAGATCGCGCAAGGCGAATACCTGTCGGTGATGGGGCCGTCGGGCTCCGGCAAGTCGACCCTGCTCAACATCCTCGGCCTGCTCGACCGGCCGACCACCGGCCACTACAGCCTGAACGGCCGCAATGTCAGCGACCTGTCGAGCGATGAACAGGCGCAAGTGCGGCGCGAGCGGATCGGCTTCGTATTCCAGGTCTTCCACCTGGTGCCGCGGCTGACCGCGGCCGAGAACATCGCGCTGCCCATGGTACTGGCCGGTATTGCCGCGGAGGAGCGCGAGGCCCGGGTGCGCCAAGCCCTGGCCGACTACGACCTCAGCCACCGCGCCGAACACCGGCCGGAGCAGCTCTCGGGCGGCCAGCGCCAGCGGGTCGCGATCGCTCGCGCCACCATCATGCGCCCCGTGGTGATCCTGGCCGACGAGCCGACCGGCAACCTTGACCGGGCCAGCGGCCAGGAGGCCATGCGCCTGCTGGAGATGCTCAATGCCAACGGCGTGACCCTGATCGTCGTGACCCACGACCCGGTCATCGGCGAGCGTGCCCATCGTCGCTTGCAAATGGACGATGGCCGTTTGGTGCTGGATAAGCGCCATGAAGCCGGTTGACGCCTTGCGCTTTGCCGGCCGTGCTGCCGCCGGCTATCCGGTGCGCACCGCCCTGATGATGCTGGCCATGGCCATCGGCGTGGCCGCTGTCGTGGTGCTGACCGCCTTGGGCGAAGGTGCCCGCCGCTACGTGGTGTCGGAGTTCTCCTCGCTCGGCAGCAATCTGGTCATCGTATTGCCCGGGCGCAGCCAGACCGGCGGGCTGGGGCCGAGCACCATGCTCGGCCAGAGCGAGCGCGACCTGACCTTGGACGACGCCCTGGCCCTGCTCCGTGCCGGCAGCGTGCAGCGGATCGCGCCGATCACCGTCGGCGTGGCCGAGGTGTCGCACCGGGCCTTAAGCCGCGAGGCGACCGTGGTCGGCACCACGGCCGGGTTCATCGAGGTGCGCCGGCTGCAACTTAGCCAGGGCCATTTTTTCAGCCAGAAAGACCCGCGCAGCGCGGTGGCAGAATGTGTGCTCGGCGCCCTGTTGCGCGACGAGCTGTTCGGCCCGGAACCGGCCCTGGGCCGTTGGCTGCGCATCGGCGACCGCCGTTTTCGCGTGGTTGGCGTGATGGCGGCATCGGGCCAGGGCCTGGGCTTCAACACCGACGAGATCGTAATGGTGCCGGTGGCTGCGGCACAGTCGATGTTCAACACCAACAAACTGTTCCGCATCCTGGTCGAAGCCAAGGGGCGCGAGGCGGTCGATGCCGCCAAGAACGGCGTCGCCGCGATCATCAAGGAGCGGCACGAGAACAAGGAAGACGTGACGGTCATCACCCAGGACGCCGTGCTCGGCACCTTCGACCGCATCCTGACGGCACTGACCATGGCGGTGGCCGGCATCGCCGCGATCAGCCTGGCGGTGGCCGGCATCCTGGTCATGAATGTGATGCTGGTGGCGGTGACCCAGCGCACCGGCGAGATCGGCCTGCTCAAGGCCCTGGGTGCCTCCAACGGCCATATCCGCCTGCTGTTCTTTACCGAGGCAGCGCTGCTGTCGCTCGCCGGCGCCCTGCTCGGCCTGGCCTTGGGCGAGGGTGGCAGTGCCGTGTTGCGCCAGGTCTACCCTGCCCTGCCCGCCTATGCCCCGGCCTGGGCCAGCGCGGCCGGCGTGGGTATCGCCCTGCTCACCGGCATCCTGTTCAGCATCCTGCCAGCTCGCCGGGCCGCCGGCCTGGACCCGGTGCTGGCGCTGTCCAAACGGTGACGCCATGCTGTGGCGCGACTTTCTGCAACTGACCACCCGCGCCCTGACCGCGCACCGGCTGCGCAGCTTCTTGACCCTGCTCGGCATCGCGGTCGGCATCGCCGCGGTGATCCTGCTCACCTCCATCGGCGAAGGCATCCACCGCTTCGTGCTGGACGAGTTCACCCAGTTCGGCACCAACGTGATCGGGGTGCATCCAGGCAAGACCACGACGCACGGCACGCCGGTCGGCGTGCTGGGTACGGTGCGGCCGATCACGCTGGAAGACAGCGAGGCCTTGGCGCGCCTGCCGAACATCGTGGCCGCCACGCCGATGGTGCAAGGCAATGCCGAGGTCGAGGCGAACGGCCGGGTGCGGCGGACGACCATCTACGGCGTCGGTCCGGCCATGGCCCAGGCCTTCAAGATGAAGGTAGCGATCGGCAGCTTCCTGCCGCCGGACGATGTACACAACCCGCGCACCTATGCCGTGCTCGGCAGCAAGATGCGGCAGGAATTGTTCGGCAGCCGCAATCCCTTGGGCGAGCGCATCCGTATCGGTGGTTCGCGCTACCGCATCGTCGGCGTGATGGAATCCAAGGGCCAGGTGCTGGGCGTCGACCTCGACGACAGCGTGTTCATCCCGGCGGCCCGCGGCCTGGAGCTGTTCAATCGCGAGGGGTTGATCGAGGTCGATGTCAGCTACGAGGCGGGCCTGTCCAGTAGCCACGTCGCTGCGCAGATCAAGCGTTTGATGATTGCCCGCCATGGCCGCGAGGACTTTACTACCATCACCCAGGAAGACATGCTGCGCACCCTGTCCAACGTGCTCGACATCCTGACCTTTGCGGTCGGCGCCTTGGGTGGCATATCGCTCGTGGTCGGCGGGGTCGGCATCGTCACCATCATGACCATTGCGGTGGCGGAACGGACTAATGAGGTCGGTCTACTGTTGGCCTTAGGTGCGCCGCGCCACACCGTGCTGAGCCTGTTTCTCGGCGAGGCGATCTTATTGGCGGCCATTGGGGGCGTGTTTGGCTTGGTGCTAGGCGTAGGCCTGGCCCAGTTGCTGCATTTGGCGGTACCGGCCTTGCCGGTGCATACGCCTTGGACCTTCGTATTGGCCGCCGAGTCGATCGCGGCCCTGATCGGTTTGACGGCCGGCGTGTTGCCGGCGCGTCGTGCCGCCCGCCTCGATCCGGTCGAGGCGCTACGGGCCGAATAAGGCCAGGCTTTATTCGGCCTTCTTATTCACCATATCCTGATTGATTTTGATCTCGCTGTTAGCCTTCAAGCCATCGAGATACGCCCGTATCTCGGTTTGTGCGAATAGTCGCTGCAATTCGCGGCGCAAGGCCTTGGCTTGTTCCGGCGGCATCTCGCCCGGCATGACCTGATTGATCCGATACAGGCGGTAGCCATCGGCCGTTTCCACGCCCGTCCACGCCGGCAACTTGGTCGTAGCCGCCTTGAAGATGGCCTTAATCGCCGCAGGCGACAGATTGAGCGGCCGCGCGCGCGATACCGTCATCGGCGCCGACAGGCCACTCGGGGCCTGTCCGTTCTGAGCCGCTTGCAAGGCCTGCTGCCCCGCCTCCATCGCCTTCTTGTTGGCGGCTTCGTGTTGCAACTTGAGCCGTATCACCGGCGCCACCTCGGCCAGGGCGCGGGTGCTGGCCGGACGATGCTCCACCACTCGAGCCGCGACCAAGGTGTTCGGTGCCACCTCGATGGCCTCGGTATTCTGCCGCTTGACTAGCGCATCGCTGCTGAACAACGCCTCAACCAGCCGCGGGTTGGACAGGATGGCCGGTTCTGCATGGCCCGCTTGTTGTATCCAGCCGCTCTCTTCCAGCTTGAGCTTGAATTCCCGGGCGGCAGGCTCCAGGCTATCCGGCTGCTCATAGACCATATTGCTGAAGCGCTCGGCCGCCTCGGCGAACTTGCGGGCGGCCTCTTGGCCTTGCAATTCGCGCATGATCTCGGCCTTGACCGTGTCGAAGCCGGCCTGCATACCGGGACTGACATTGTCGAGACGGATGATGTGATAGCCGAACTGGGTCTCGACGAGGCCGCTGATCTCGCCAACCTTCATCTGGAAGGCCGCATCGGAGAACGGCTTGACCATCATGTCGCGGGTGAAGCTGCCAAGATCGCCACCTTTTGCGGCGGAACCCGGATCGTCAGAGTATTGCTTGGCCAATTCGGCAAAGCGTGCCGGCTTGGCTTTAACTTCTTGCAGCACCTTTTCGGCCTTGGCCTTGGCCACTGCTTTTGCGCTTGGGTCCGTGCCGGCTTGAATCAGGATATGGCTAGCCCGACGGCTCTCCGGCTGTTGATAGCGCGCCTTGTTGCTGTCGTAGTATTGCCGCGCCATCGCCTCGCTGACCTGGATTTGGCCCTTGATGGCATCTTGCGACAGCACCACGTACTGCACGCGGACTTGAGCCGGCATGGCGTAGTCCTGCTTATGGGTGTTGTAGTCCTGCTCGACGCTGGCATCGTCGATCTTGATCAGGTTCAAGAAATTTTTCGCGTCGTAGACGACCTCGTTGACTTCGCGCTGTTGCGCCAGTAATTGCGCCAGACGGTTGATGCCGGCCGTCGGCACCACGGCCCCCTCGCCATAGGCAAACTGAACCTGACGCAACAAAATGTCCTGCTGCATCATTTGCGTGAGCTTTTGTTCCGTCCAGTTACGGCTGCGCAAGAAGGCATTGAGCCGCTCTTGGGAAAACTTGCCGTTTTCCTGGAACAGTTCGATGCCGGCCAGCAAGGCACCCATTTGGCTATCGCTGACGGCAAAACCGTCATCCTGCGCTTGGCGTGCCAGCAAGCGGATGTCGACCAGTTGATCGGCGACTTGCTTGCGCAGTGCCTTCTCCATTGCCGCCGGCAGATCGCCTTTGACCCCCATGGCCGCGCGCTGCTGTTTGACTGCATCGAGAAAATCGCGTTGGCTGATCGTATCGCCATCGAGCGTGGCGACTGCGGGCTCCTTGCCGCCGCCTTTGAAATACCAGTCGACCCCCCAGATGGCGAAGGTTAGGACGATGAAGCCTAGGATGATGCGGGCAATCCAACCTTGGGCACGTTCTCGGATAGCTTCAAGCATGGCGTTATGTCGTCGTCTAAGTGGCAAAAAAAAGGCGAACGCACTGTTCGCCTTGATATGGGTTATTGGCGGAGTGGACGGGACTCGAACCCGCGACCCCCGGCGTGACAGGCCGGTATTCTAACCGACTGAACTACCACTCCAAATTCTCTCGTTCTACTGGTGGGTGCTGACGGGATCGAACCGCCGACATTCGCCTTGTAAGGGCGACGCTCTACCAGCTGAGCTAAGCACCCAGTAAAGCGCGCTAGTTTACCGAATCCGTGCCGGTTTTGCCAACACGGAACAATCGGCGGCTTGATCAATGCTTGATGACGGCTGGCGCATCCTCTTTGGCAGCAACGGGTGCCGCCTCGGCTGCCACCTCATCCGACAGGGGCTCGGGCTTACGTTCCAAGGTCACATCTAGCACTTGCTCGATCCATTTCACAGGACGAATCTCCAGCCGATTCTTGATGTTCTCGGGCATATCGACCAAGTCCTTGACGTTACCCTCAGGGATCAAGACCGTCTTGATCCCGCCACGATGCGCCGCCAGCAGCTTTTCCTTGAGGCCGCCGATCGGCAGCACCTCGCCGCGCAAAGTGATCTCGCCAGTCATCGCGACATCGCAGCGTACCGGGATGTCGGTCATCGCCGACACCATCGCCGTGCACAGCGCAATACCGGCACTGGGGCCATCCTTCGGTGTCGCCCCTTCGGGCAGGTGGATGTGCATGTCGTTCTTCTCGAAGGCCTCGGTCTTGATGCCAAGCGCCTTGGCCCGGCTGCGTACCACGGTGCGGGCGGCCTCGACCGATTCCTTCATCACGTCGCCCAGTTGGCCGGTGCGGATGATACCGCCCTTGCCCGGCATCATGGTCGCCTCGATGGTCAGCAACTCGCCGCCGACCTCGGTCCAGGCCAGGCCGGTAACCTGGCCGACCTGGTTGACCTTCTCGGCCATGCCATAGGTGTATTTGTGCACGCCGAGGTATTTCTCGAGGTTCTTCGGCGTGACGCTGATCTTGCCGCGCGCCTTCTTCAACTGATGCGCGGTGGCCGCCTTGCGGCAGATCTTGGCGATCTCGCGTTCGAGATTGCGCACACCGGCCTCGCGGGTGTAATAGCGCACGGTGTCGCGCAGGGCGCCTTCCGACACGTTCAGCTCGGCCTCGGCGAGGCCGTTGTTCTTCATCTGCTTGGGCAGCAGGTAGCGCTCGGCGATATTGATCTTTTCGTCTTCCGTATAGCCGGACAGGCGGATCACCTCCATCCGGTCGAGCAACGGCGCCGGGATATTCATCGAATTCGCGGTGGCGACGAACATCACGTCGGACAGGTCGAAATCGACCTCGACGTAGTGGTCCTGGAAGGTGTGGTTCTGCTCGGGGTCGAGCACTTCCAGCAAGGCGGACGACGGATCGCCACGGAAGTCCTGGCCCATCTTATCGACTTCGTCGAGCAGGAACAGCGGGTTGCGCACCGTGGTCTTGGTCAGGCTCTGCAGGATCTTGCCCGGCATCGAGCCGATGTAAGTCCGGCGATGGCCGCGGATCTCGGCCTCGTCGCGCACGCCGCCCAAGGCCATGCGCACGAATTTACGGTTGGTGGCGCGGGCGATGGACTGGCCGAGCGAGGTTTTGCCAACCCCGGGCGGGCCGACTAGGCACAGGATCGGCGCCTTCAGCTTGTCCACACGCTGCTGCACAGCCAGGTATTCCAGGATGCGTTCCTTGACCTTGTCCAGGCCGTAGTGTTCGTGCTCCAGCACCTCTTCGGCCTTGGACAGGTCTTTGCTGATCTTGGTCTTTTTCTTCCACGGTAGATTGACCAAGGTATCGATATAGGTGCGCACGACGGTGGCCTCGGCCGACATCGGCGACATCATGCGCAGCTTCTTCAGCTCGGCCTCGGCCTTCTTGGTCGCCTCTTTAGACATCGAGGCGGACTTGATCTTCTTCTCGAGTTCGTCGAGCTCGGCGCCCTCTTCGATCTCGCCCAACTCCTTCTGGATCGCCTTGACCTGCTCGTTCAGGTAATACTCGCGCTGGCTCTTCTCCATCTGGCGCTTGACCCGGCCGCGGATGCGCTTCTCGACCTGGAGGATGTCGATCTCGGCCTCCATGAAGCCCATCAGATGGTCGAGCCGGCTCTTGAGGTCGAACATCTCCAAGATAGCTTGCTTCTGTTCGAGCTTGAGCGGCAGGTGCGCCGCAATGGTGTCGGCCAGGCGGCCGCCATCGTCGATGCCGGCCAAGGAGGCCATGATCTCGGGCGGAATCTTCTTGTTCAGTTTGACGTAGTTGTCGAACTGGGCCAGCAGCGCACGGCGCATGGCCTCGATCTCGGTGTCTTCCCAGCCTTCTTCGCCTTCGGCCAAGGGCTCGGCGGTACCGGTAAAGTGGGTCTTCTCATCCGCGAAGTCGCGGATTTTCATGCGCTGGTTGCCTTCGACCAGGACTTTGACGGTACCGTCCGGCAGCTTCAGCATTTGCAGGATGCTGGCCACCGTGCCGACTTGGTACATGTCTTCGAAGCTAGGTTCGTCTTTGGCCGCCGATTTTTGTGCGACCAGCAGGATGTGCTTGCCTGCCTCCATCGCCACTTCGAGGGCCTTGATCGATTTCGGACGGCCGACAAAGAGCGGGATCACCATGTGCGGGAAAACCACCACGTCGCGCAAAGGCAGCAGTGGCAAGGTGACAGGACTGGTGTACTGGGCGGTTTGGCTCATGGCGATCCTCAGCGGCTAGGCCGCGTAACAATGACCTGTAACTGGTGGCGTTGCCGCAGATTTCAAGTGCGACAACACCTACGGATCGGTGAAGGCTGCCCTGTGCTCAGGAAGCGACCTTGGGTTCCTTGGACGCGTCTGAGTAAATGAGCAGAGGCTGACCCTCGCCCGAAATAACTTTCTCGTCGATCACGACCTTGACCACATCCTTGAGGCTAGGCAGCTCGAACATCAGATCGAGCAGGGCGTGTTCGATAATGGAACGCAAACCGCGGGCGCCCGTCTTGCGCTCCAAGGCACGCTTGGCGATCGCGGACAAGGCTTCTTCGCGGAACTCCAATTCGACCCCTTCCATCTGGAAGAGTTTCTGGAATTGGCGGCTCAGCGCATTCTTTGGCTGGGTCAAAATCTGGACCAGCGCTTCGACATCCAATTCTTCAAGCGTGGCCAAGACCGGCAGACGGCCGACGAATTCCGGGATCAGCCCGTATTTGATCAGGTCTTCCGGTTCAACCCGGCGCAGGGTGTCACCGATGTCTTTGCTGTCGTCCTTGCTGACCACTTCGACCCCGAAGCCAATACCCGATTTTTCGGTGCGGTTACGAATCACGCGGTCGAGGCCGCTGAAGGCACCGCCGCAGATAAACAGGATATTGGTGGTATCGACCTGGATGTATTCCTGGTTCGGATGCTTGCGGCCACCCTGAGGCGGGACCGAGGCAGTGGTGCCCTCGATCAGCTTGAGCAGGGCCTGCTGCACTCCCTCGCCCGAGACGTCGCGGGTAATCGAGGGGTTGTCGGATTTACGCGAAATCTTGTCGATCTCGTCGATGTAGACGATGCCGGTGCGGGCCTTTTCCACATCGTAATCGCACTTTTGCAGCAGCTTCTGGATGATGTTCTCGACGTCTTCCCCGACATAACCGGCTTCAGTCAGCGTCGTCGCATCGGCGATGACGAAGGGCACGTTGAGCAGACGAGCCAGGGTCTGGGCCAGCAGGGTCTTGCCCGAACCGGTCGGGCCGATCAGCAAGATATTGCTCTTGGCCAGCTCGACTTCTTCCGAGTTGCGCGTTTCAGGCTGACGCAGGCGCTTGTAGTGGTTATAGACGGCCACCGCCAGTGCCTTTTTAGCCAAGCTCTGACCAATGACATACTGATCCAGGGTTTGGTGGATTTCCTTGGGCGTCGGCAAGCGCTCTTCACCCTCACGCCCTTCTTTCAAGCCCTGGGCCTCTTCGCGGATGATATCGTTGCACAGCTCCACACATTCGTCGCAGACGAACACCGAAGGGCCGGCGATCAGCTTGCGGACCTCATGCTGGCTCTTGCCGCAGAAGGAGCAGTAGAGAAGTTTGTCGTTACCCTGATTGTCAGACATCTTGAATTCCGCCTAGCCCCAAATACCCGAATATTTAAGTCAAGTTTAGCGAGCCTGCTCGCGGTTGGCTAGCACTTTATCGACTATGCCATATTTGACCGACTCGTCGGCGCTCATGAAGTTGTCGCGATCGGTATCGCGTTCGAGCGCTTCCACGCTCTGGCCGGTGTGATGGGCCAAAACCTGATTCAAGCGCTGCTTGAGGTAGAGGATTTCCTTGGCATGAATCTCGATGTCCGACGCCTGCCCCTGGAAACCACTGGAAGGCTGGTGGATCATCACGCGGGAATTAGGCAGGCAGTAGCGCTTGCCCTTGGTGCCGGCAGCCAACAGGAAGGCGCCCATGCTGGCGGCTTGGCCGATGCACAGGGTCGACACATCGGGCTTGATGAACTGCATGGTGTCATAAATACCCATGCCGGCCGTTACCGAACCGCCCGGAGAGTTGATGTAGAAGAAAATATCCTTGTCGGGGTTTTCGGACTCCAGGAACAGGAGCTGGGCCACGACCAGATTGGCGCTGTCGTCGGTGACCGGGCCAACCAAGAAGATGACTCGTTCCTTCAGCAGGCGAGAATAGATGTCAAACGCGCGTTCGCCACGCCCGCTTTGTTCGATGACCATCGGGATATACCCGAGGCCAGACGGCTCCTGAGTCCAACGCGTCATTACGCTTTCCCCATCAAGGTTTCCATGGTGATCGGTTCATCGCTTACCTGCGCCTTGCCCATGACCCATTCGACGATGTTTTCTTCGAGCACCAGGGAGCGGACTTCACGCAAGCGATCTGCGTCTTCATAGTACCATGCGACAACCTCGGCGGGATTCTCATAGCTCTGGGCAAATTCCTCGACCATCGCCTTGATCTGTTCCTCCTTTGCAACAATGTCGTTGGCCTTGGCCAATTCGCTGAGCAAAAGGCTCACGGCGACGCGACGCTGTGCCTGGGTTTCGAACACGGCATCGCTGAGCTTGATGTCTTCCGGCTTCATGCCGCGCGCTTGCAAGTCGTGGATCGCACGTTCCATCATGGCTTGACGCTCCATCGCGATCAGCCCTTTGGGCACGTCGAACGGCGTGGCCTTGAGCAAGGCCTCCACCACCTGCTCCTTGATCCGGCTCTGGACGCGACGCTTGGCCTCGCGCTTGAGGTTGTCGCCGATGTCTTGGCGCAATTTAGCGACGCCGCCTTCGCTGACGCCCATGCTGTGGGCGAAGGCATCGTCAACCTCGGGCATCTGCGGCGCATGCACCGACTTTACGCTCACCTCGAAGGTTGCGGTCTTGCCGGCCACGTCCTTGCCGAAATAGTCGGCCGGGAAAGTCAGGTCGAAGGTTTTGCTCTCGCCGGCCTTCATACCGGTCAAGGCATCTTCGAAATCCTTCAGCAAGCGGCCTTCGCCCAACACAACCGGAAAATCCTTGGCCTCGCCGCCTTGGAAAACCTCGCCGCCAATTCGGCCAACGTAGTCCATGTGCAACCGGTCACCGGCTTGAGCGGCGCGATCGACGGAGCGGTACTGCACGCGCTGTTTACGCAGGACCTCGATGGTGCGATCGACATCGGCGTCGTTGACTTCCACCACCGACCGGGTCACCTTGATCTGGCTGACATCGCCCAGCTTGATCTCCGGGAAGACCTCGAAGGTAGCCTTGAAGGTCAATTCGACAGCGCCGGGCTCGTTACCGGCCGACTCGAAGTTGGGGTAGCCCGCAACCTTGATGTCCTGCTCGCGGACGCTATCGAAGAAGCGCTTCTGCAAGACCTCGCCCAGCACGTCGCCGCGGACCTCGGCACCGTAACGCATCCGAATCATGTTCATCGGCGCCTTGCCGGGGCGGAAGCCATCCACCTTCACCGTCTTGGACAGACGTTGCAAGCGTTTGGCCGCCTCGGTTTCGATCTCGGCCGTCGGCAGGCTCAGGGTCAGGCGGCGCTCCAGGCCAGCCAGGGTCTCTACGGTGGTATTCATCGTGTTTCCTTCGTTGGGCAGCTTCAAATCCTGGTGCGGAAGGGGGGACTCGAACCCCCACACCTTGCGGCGCTGGAACCTAAATCCAGTGCGTCTACCAATTCCGCCACTTCCGCGCAAAGCGTGTAAGTGTAATATACCGGCCACCCTGCTGTCAGGCGCGAACAGACGCCGTTCGCGTATAACGCTCACTGCCATGACTACCGCCCAGACGCCTCGCCCCACCCTGGTCAACGTCGGCCATTATGAAAACTTCCCGGTCGCCTCGATCTTTTTGCCCCGACATTTGCGCCGGCCGATCCAGGCAATCTATGCCTTCGCGCGCGCGGCCGACGACATCGCCGACGAAGGCGATGCACCGGCCGAATCACGGCTGGCCGAATTGGCGGCGTTTCACGAACAATTGCGCCGACTGGAGCGAGGCGAGCCGGCGACGGCCCCCCTCTTCGTCGGGTTGGGCGAGGCCATCCGCAGACACGACCTGCCCTACAGCCTATTTCACGATCTGCTCGACGCCTTTGCCCAGGATTGCAGCAAGACGCGTTATGCCGATTTCGGCGAGGTCATGGGCTATTGCCGCAAATCGGCCAATCCAATCGGCCGGTTACTGCTTAAGCTCTACCATGCCGATACGCCGCGTCATCAGGCCTATTCGGATGGCATCTGCTCTGCCTTGCAAATCATCAACTTCCTGCAGGATGTTGCGGTCGACTGGAAAAAGAATCGCATCTATTTTCCCCAAGATGAAATGGCCCGCCATGGCATCAGCGAGCGCCAAATCGCCGAGGGCCGAACCGATGGTCTGTGGCAGATCTTCATGCGCGAACAGATCGAGCGCGCCCGCAAGCTGCTCGCAGCCGGTGCCCCGCTAGGCCGTATCCTCAAGGGCCGTATCGGCTTCGAGATGCGGCTGATCGTCCTCGGTGGCGAGCGCATTCTGTATAAGCTGCATCGCAGCCACGGCGACATGTTCCACCAGCGCCCCACTTTGGACCTGAGCGACTGGCTCTACATGCTGTGGCGCGCATTAATTAAAAAATAATCATAGAGATGCGGATGGACGTTAATCAATACTGTCAGGACAAGGCCGCAGCCAGCGGCTCCAGTTTCTATTACAGCTTTCGCTTTCTGCCGCCGGAACGGCGGCGCGCGATCACCGCCTTTTATGCATTCTGCCGGGAAGTCGACGACATCGCCGACGAGTGCCAGGACGCGGCTGTCGCCCAGGCCAAACTCGATTGGTGGCGCGACGAGATCGATCGCCTCTATGCCGCCCAACCCAGCCATCCGGTGACGCAGGCCCTGCAAGCGGCGGTGACTGCCTACGAGCTGCCGAAAGAGGCCTTTCTGGAAATCCTGGACGGCATGGAGATGGATGCCACCCAGCAGCGCTACCCGGATTTTCGTACCCTGCGTCTGTATTGCCATCGGGTGGCGGGTGTGGTCGGCGAAGTCGCCGCGCTAATCTTCGGTTACCGCGAACATGCCACCCAGAAATATGCCAGCCTGCTCGGCCTGGCCTTCCAATTGACCAACATCATCCGCGATGTCGGCGAAGATGCCCGTCGCGGCCGAATCTATCTGCCTCAGGACGAACTGGCTCGATTTGGCGTCAGCGAGACCGACATCCTGCAAGGCCGGGAAACTTCAGCCTTTCGGCAATTGATGGCGTTCCAGTACCAGCGGGCCGACGAGTTCTATCGCCTGGCCCTGGCCACCCTGCCCGCCGCCGACCGCAAGGCCCAGCGGCCGGGGCTGATCATGGCGGCCATCTACCGCACCCTGCTCGATGAGATCCGGCGCGACGGTTTCCCGGTCTTGCGCTGCCGGGTGTCGCTGACCCCGCTGCGCAAGCTGTGGCTTGCCTGGCGAACCTGGGTGCGCGGGTGACACCGCCGACACGCATCGCAGTCATCGGCGGCGGTTGGGCCGGACTGAGCTGCGCGGTCGAACTGACTGCACAAGGCCTGCCAGTCACCCTATTCGAAGCGGCCAAGCACTTGGGCGGCCGCGCCCGCCGGGTCGACTGGCAGGGCATCGCCATCGACAATGGCCAGCACATCTTGATTGGCGCCTATCGCGAGGTTTTGTGGCTGCTCAACCGCCTTGGCTGCGGCGACTTGCTGGAGCGCCATCCGCTCAGCTTCGACCAACCGCCGCATTTTCGCCTTGCCCTACCCCGATTGCCGGCGCCGCTGCATGTCGCCTTGGGGCTGTTGACTGCACGCGGCCTCGACTGGCGCGACAAGCTGGCCGCTACCCGCTTCATCGGGGCATTGAAGCATCAGGGCTATCGCTTGGCCGCCGACTGCAGTGTGACCGAGTTGCTGGACCGCCACGGCCAAACCATGGCCCTCTGCCACCATCTGTGGGAACCGATTTGCCTGGCTGCGCTCAACACGCCAATGCACATGGCTTCGGCCCAGCTCTTCTGCAACGTGCTGCGCGATAGCCTCGGGGCCAGCCGGGCGGACAGCGACATTCTCTTGCCGCGTGCCGATCTGGGTCGGCTCATGGCCGATGCCGCATCGGCGTTTATTCAGGCCAGGGGCGGAAAACTCGAACTTGGAAGCCGCATCGACGCCATCGCGCACGATACCCAGGGCTTTCATCTCAGCGGCCGGAACGAGGTCTTCAGTCACGTAGTTTGCGCCAGCCATCCGGTCCAATTGCCTGCCTTGCTGGCGCACTTGCCGGAGCTGGCGCCGATTGCAGGCCTGGTCGCCGGCTATGGCTACCAACCGATCCAGACCCTGTGGCTGAGTTTCGAGCTCGACCTCGAACTGAACGTGCCCATGCTCGGCCTCGACCGCGGCCCGGGCCAATGGTTGTTCGACCGGAGCGATTTGGCCCCGGGGCTGGCCAGCGTCGTGATCAGCGCCGAAGGCCCGCACCTGGCTATGAGTAAGCAAGACTTGCTTGGTGCCGTGCTCGGCCAGCTGCATCAGGCCGTAGCCGCTCTACCCGAACTGCGCGACTACTTTCTGATCGCGGAGAAACGCGCCACCTTCGCCGCCGTGCCGAACATGCAACGCCCTGGCAATGCGACCGCCCTGCCCGGCCTTTATCTCGCCGGCGATTACACTCAAAGCGACTATCCAGCCACATTGGAGGCGGCCGTGCGCAGCGGTGCGGCTTGTGCCCAGCTGATCCTCAAGCAAATCGAAACAGCCCATTAACAGCTTGTTGCGGGATGAAACCCCTGTATCACGGCGGCGAACCTAGAGTGAGGCCTCCAACAACCCACCAGGAAATCGCCATGAACAAACCCTTGATTGCACTCATCGCCGCCGGTCTTGTCGGGTCGGCGCTCGCGGCCGAGCCACCGCAACCGGGGCACGGCCAGGCAATGCGGCAACAGATGCTGGACAAGATGCGCACCCTCGAATCGCAAAGCCACCGGGGACGCATGCACATCTTGAAGGAAGCCGAAGGCTGTATCCAAGCGGCCCAGACACCGCAGACCTTCCGTGCATGCGAGCATAAGGAGCACGCGGCGCGCGAATCCCTGCGCGACAGCATGCAACCTCAACGCCAGGCGCTACGGGACGAGTTCCAGCACATGCGGCGCGAACGGGGGCAGGAGGCGCCGCAAGGCGATCGGCCCGAGAGCGACAAACCCTAAGGCCGAGGCGGCCGGGTGCCATGTCGGTTCCCGGCCGAGCTTGTTATACTGCGCCTCATTTTTCGCGGCGCTCAACCATGTCGTCTGCCAAAATCCAGCTCCAAGACTATCAGGCCTCGCCAAGCTTGCTCAAAGACCGCGTCATCCTCATCACCGGCGCGGGACAGGGTTTGGGCCGTGCCGTGAGCCTTGCCTGCGCCGCCCACGGCGCCACGGTCATTCTGAGCGGTCGCCAGCTCGCCAAATTGGAAAAGGTCTACGACGAGATCATGGCCGCAGGCGGACCGGAGCCCGTCATCTTTTCGACCGATCTAGGCACGGCCCAAGACAAGGATTACGAGGCCCTGGCCAATTCCATCGGCTGGCAATTGAAGCGGCTCGATGGCATCGTGCACAGCGCTTCTTTATTCTTCAACCTGTCTCCGTTAAGCATCCAGACCAGCGAGCAGTGGCTGGATTTGTTCCGCGTCAATGCGATGGCACCGTTCGCCCTGACCCGCGCGTGCGAACCGCTACTCAAGCGTTCACCCGATGCGTCGGTCGTGTTGGTCGGCGAGAGCCATGGCGACAAACCTGCCGCCTTCTGGGGCGGCTTCGCCGTTTCCAAGGCCGCGCTGCACACCTATTTAAAGATTCAAGCCGAAGAATGGGAAAGCCAGAGCAACCTACGGATCAACATGGTGATCCCCGGCCCCATGCATTCGCCCCAGCGTGCGCGCACACACCCGGGTGAACTCAAGGAAGAACTCGCCAAGCCTGAAGACCTAGCGCCTTATTTTCTATATTTGCTCGGCCCAGATGGGCAGAACAGCCGCGGCCAGGTCATCAAATGCCGCCAGGGTCCCGGCGAGCAGGGCTACTGATAGGCAGACGCAAACTCAGCCATACTGGCGCGCGAAATCAAGCATCTCGGCCAAGCTCTCCAGGCCAACGATCCGCGCTTCGCTGCTCTTTTGTTTCGGTAGATTGGCCTTCGGCACCAACAGGGTATCGAAGCCGAGCTTGATCGCTTCGCGAATCCGCTCCTGCCCGCGTTGTACCGGTCGGATCTCGCCGGACAGGCCAATCTCACCGAACACCGCCAGTTTGTGCGGCAAGGGCTTGTTGCGAATCGATGAAAATACCGCCATCAACACGGCCAGATCGGCCGCCGGCTCATTGATACGCACCCCCCCCACCGCATTGACGAAGACATCCTGATCGGAACAGGCGATGCCGCCGTGGCGATGCAGCACAGCCAGCAACATGGCCAAACGATTCGGATCCAGGCCGACGGTCAACCGACGCGGCGTCGGCGTGTGTGCAGCATCGACCAGGGCCTGAATTTCCACCAGCAGCGGACGCGTACCCTCCTGAGCCACGATCACGCACGAGCCTGGGGCTTCGCGTTCGCTGCGGTTGAGGAACAGCGCCGAGGGGTTGTTCACCCCCTTGAGCCCCTTCTCGGTCATCGCGAATACGCCCAGTTCGTTCACCGCGCCGAAGCGGTTTTTGAAGGCGCGCACCAGACGGTAGCTGGAGCCGGTATCGCCTTCGAAATAGAGTACGGTATCGACGATGTGCTCGAGTACGCGCGGGCCGGCCAAGGCCCCTTCCTTGGTGACATGGCCGACCATGATGATGCAGGTGCCGCTGGTCTTGGCGTGTCGCGTCAATTCCTGGGCGCACTCGCGTACTTGGGCCACGCTGCCGGGGGCCGACTGCAGGGCTTCGGTATAGACGGTCTGGATCGAGTCGATCACAACGATTTCGGGACGCTCGGCCTGCAAAGTGCCGAGGATGGCCTCCAGGCGAATTTCGGTCAGCAAGGGGAAATCGGCCTCGGCCAAATCCAGCCGCTTGGCGCGCAAGGCAATCTGGTCGGCCGACTCCTCGCCGCTGACATAGAGCACCTTGCGCTGGCCGGCCAGCGCGGCCAAGGCCTGCAACAGCAAGGTGGACTTACCGATGCCAGGATCGCCGCCGATCAACACCACACCGCCTGGCACCAAACCGCCGCCGAGCACGCGGTCGAACTCGGATAGGCCGGTACCGTGTCTGGGCGTATCCTTGGTTTGGACCTGCGCCAAACGGACAACGCCCTCGCTCTTGGCCAAAGCCTGAAAACGGCGCGACTTGGTCTCAGCCAGCGTTTCCGATAAGGTGTTCCAGGCTAAGCAACTCGGGCATTGGCCTTGCCATTTGCTTGACTGGCCGCCGCACTGGCTACACACATAAAGAACGCTCGATTTAGACATGAATCAATATATGCGGCGCCATAACGCCCAGAAAAAATAAGCAGTCTATTATTATGAAGATGTTTACACGAGCAGGCGTCTGCCACCCAACTTCAATTCAAGCAATAAACCCTCAACCACCGAGGGTTGCATTAGAGCATACATTTTCCACCCGACGGGGCGTCGGCCCATGAGCGGCCCCTTACTCGATCCCGTGCAGTCGGAGCAAGTCAAGCAGCTTTACGAGGCCCAGCCTTCGGCACTCTTCGCCAGTGTCGTCAACGCAGCCATCCTCGTCGCCATGCTCAGCGGGCAGGTACCGGCCCATCGGCTCATGGCATGGTCCATTGCCTTTGCCGTCATGCTGCTCGGCCGCTACGCCGCCATGCGCGCCTATCGACGGCAGTCGCCCTATCCTGCCACGTCGACAGAATGGCGAGCGCGTTTTTACATCGGCGTAGCGATAGCCGGTCTGGTCTGGGGCGGCACTGCTGTGACCATCTTCCCGGCCTCCAGCCCAACCTACCAAATCATGTTGACCTTGGTCATTGCCGGGACTTCTGCCGGGGCGGTCAGCACCCTGTCGTACCAGTGGCAAACTATTTCTCTCTTCCTAGCGTTGACGCTGCTGCCCTTTGTGCTGCGCTTTGCCTATCTGGGCGACAGCTTGTCGCATACCGTCGCGATCCTGACCGCCTTCTTTCTGGGCATGATGCTGTTGACCTCCCGCCGAATCTATCGCAGCTACCATGCCAATCTCATCTTGCGCGAACAGGCCCAGGCCTCCGAGACCCGTTTCCGCAATTTGCTGCAGGCTACGCCCGATGCACTGTTTATCATCGACGATGAGGGGCGTGTCGAATTCATCAATCAGCGAGCAGTCGGCTTGTTCGGCTATACGGAAGAAGATTTACGCGGCCAACCGGTCGATACCCTAGTGCCTATCAACCGCCAGGAATGCCATGCCCAGCCTCGGGAGGAAACGAGCGAGGAGCCACCGGTGCAGTCCAGGCAAGCCAACCGCAATGTATTCGCACGGCGGAAAGACGGCAGCGAATTTCCCGCCGACGTCACCTTGAGCCGCATTGCCTTCGCCAACGGCACCCGCACCTGCGCCGCCGTACGCGACGTGACCGAGCGATGGGAGGCCGAACAGACGCTGCGCAAGGCGAAGATGGCAGCCGAAGCGGCAAACCAAGCCAAATCGTCGTTCTTGTCGGCGATGAGTCACGAACTGCGCACCCCGCTCAACGCCATCCTCGGCTTCTCGCAATTGATGCGGGATGACCCCGGTTTAAGCCCTGAACAACGGGAGAACATCGGGGAGATCCATTTGTCAGGCGAGCATCTGCTGAAACTGATCAACGATGTACTCGATCTCTCCCGTATCGAGGCCGGGCGTATGCAGCTTTCGATCGAACCGGTGCGGGTCGGCGATTTGGTCGAGGCTTGCCTCGGCATGACCGAGCCCATGGCTCGGCATCACGGCATTGCGTTGCACAGCCGGATCGACCCTTGTTCGAAGGCCCTCGTCCGCGCAGACCGCACGCGCCTGCTGCAAACCCTGCTCAATTTAGTCAGCAACGCCATCAAATACAATCGCGAACAAGGCTCGGTCGAGTTGGCCTGCGCACATCAACCGGAAAATAAGCTGCGGTTCAGCGTGACCGACACCGGCCTCGGCATCAGTCCCGAGAAGCAGCGTGAGCTGTTTTTACCCTTTAGCCGCTTGGGCAAGGAGTTTTCCAATATCGAGGGCACAGGCATCGGTCTATCCCTGTCCAAGCAGATCATCGAGATCATGGAGGGCGAACTGGGCTTCAGTAGCGAACTCGGCAAAGGTACGACCTTCTGGATCGATCTGCCCTATCTAGGCGAATTGGACGATCCTGCCAGCGCACAAAACCTAGCGGCCTATCAGGCCAAGCAGTCCGGCCAGGCCACCCTGCTCTATATTGAAGACAACCCGATCAACCAACAATTGGTCGGCCAAATCTTCGCGGCACTGCCGGCATACCGGCTGCTACAAACCACCTCCCCTGCCGCAGGTCTGCGGATTGCGCGTGAAGCGTGCCCCCATCTCATCCTGTTGGATATCGACATGCCCGATATGAGCGGTCTTGAAGTCGCGGCACAATTGAAACACGAGGCAGCGACACAGCCCATCCCGATCATTGCCGTCACCGCGGAGGACCCGGACGATGTCGCCGCATTACGCGATCGAAGCTTGTTCGCAGGCTATGTCGCCAAACCCATCAATCGGCGATGGCTGCTCGATACCATCGACAAGATGCTCAATCACACCGCAGCCCAGACGCCGCAATAAACCCGCATGGACACATCTTCGCTACCAGGCACGCCCTGCGATATTTTTTGCAATGTCGTCGACAACTATGGCGACATCGGCGTGGCTTGGCGGCTGGCGCGCCAATTGGCGGCCGAATATGGCCTCCGAGTGAGATTATGGCTGGACGACCTGGCTAGCCTGCAGCGCATTTGGCCGGCGACGGACAGTGACCGGCCCAGCCAACAACTCTCCGGCATCGAGGTCAGACGCTGGGCCGCGCCCTTCGCCGAGGACTCACCGGCGTCCTTGGTCATCGAGGCCTTTGGCTGCGGCCTGCCAGAAAGCTATCTGGCCGCCATGGCCCGACGCGAACCTCGGCCACTGTGGCTCAATTTGGAATATTTGAGTGCCGAGGCCTGGGTCAAAGGCTGTCATGGCCTGCCCTCGCCACACCCGCGGCTGCCCTTGACCGCCTATTTCTACTATCCGGGTTTCGAGCCGGAGACCGGCGGCCTGCTCCGCGAAAGCGGCCTCATGGCACAACGCGAGGTCTATCAAGCCGACCCGAATCAGCAGACCCTGTTCTGGCAATCCATACGCTTGGCACCACCGCCTAGCGGCACGCTGTCGGTTTCCCTCTTCGCCTACGATCACCCTGGCGTCCCCGAGCTATTGACGGCATGGTCCGCAGGCGCGACCAAGGTACGTTGCCTGTTGCCCGAGGGCGTGGCCCGACGCGGCGTGGCGCACTTTGCCGGCGGCCACTTGGCACCCGGGCAGACTTTACAGCGTGGCAATCTGGAGCTGCGCATCCTGCCATTCCTCGATCAGCTGGCCTATGACCGTCTACTCTGGTCATGCGATTTAAACCTCGTGCGCGGCGAAGACTCCTTCGTGCGCGCGCAGTGGGCCGCCCTGCCCTTAGTCTGGAATATCTACGCCCAGCCGGACGATGCGCACTGGCCCAAGCTCCAGGCCTTTCTCGATCTGTATTGCCAAGGGCTCAGCCCCGGCTCGACCGCAGCCTATCGCGCCTTCACCGAGGCCTGGAATCGAGGCCACGGCCTGGCCGCTGCTTGGCCGGCCTTGCTGTCACATCGACCCGAATTGGGGCGGCATGCGAAGGCTTGGGCCGATCATCTAGCCGACTTGCCCGACCTAGCCAGAAAGCTGATGCATTTTTGTAAAGAAAAGTTATAATAATCAGCTTTTTATCCCAGCCAGTTTGCAGGACAGATTATGAAGACAGCACAGGAACTCCGCGCCGGTAACGTGATCATGGTAGGCAGTGACGCCATGGTCGTGCAGAAGGCCGAATTTAGTAAATCCGGCCGCAATGCCTCCGTGGTCAAAATGAAGATGAAGAATCTTCTCACTGGCGCCGGTAGCGAGACCGTGTACAAGGCCGACGAGAAGTTCGAGACCGTCACCCTGGAACGCAAGGAGTGCGCCTACTCCTATTTCGCCGATCCCATGTACGTATTCATGGACGGCGAATACAACCAGTACGAAGTAGAAGCCGACAACCTCGGCGACATGCTGAACTACTTGGAAGACAGCATGCCCTGCGAGGTCGTGTTCTACAACGGCAAGGCTATCTCGGTCGACATGCCGACCTCCGTGGTGCGCGAAGTGGAATACACCGAGCCCGCGGTCAAGGGCGACACCTCCGGCAAGGTGATGAAGCCTGCCCGGATCAAGCCCACCGGCCATGAGATCTCTGTGCCTGCCTTCGTCGAGATCGGCGACCGGATTGAGATCGACACCGCCACCGGCGAGTATCGCAACCGAGTAAAGGCCTAAGCGTCAGCACTCAATAAAAAAGGCAGCCACATGGCTGCCTTTTTTTTGCGCTGGCATGGTCAATGATCTAGGCGTTTGTAGCCACTTGCCCGCGAAACAGCGCAGCGATCAAATCGGATTGGGTGACCATCCCAACCAGGCGATTTTCCTTGTCGACCACGGGTATGTGATGCAAACCCTGATCCGACAGCAACGGTACGAGTTCCACGATGTGCATGTCCTCTTGTGCGATCAGCACCTCGGTGGTCATGATCTGACCAACCACCTCGGGTTTCTCGGAGGTGAGTCCTGGCGTGCGGCGGATGAAGGCAAGCAAGCGGTCCCGCAGCGTCTCATGGGTTTTGAGATTGGCGCGCTTCAGAAAATCCACCACAGTAACAATACCGATCACCCGACGCGCACGGTCAATGACCGGGATCGCCTTGACCTTGTGAAAATGCAGTTGCTGCCAGACTTCTTCCAGCTCCGTGGCGAATTCGGCGGTGGTAAGCTCCCTCGACATGATGTCCTTGCAAGTAATTTCTCCAAGCTTGCGCCGAAAGGCATGCATGCCGGCCTGGTTGTATATGTAATTGAGGTCGTCGCGACTGACGTCTAGATAGCTGTTCAGATCATTCAAGACAGCTTGCAGATCGTCCTGGCTTATACCTAGCCGTTCCAGCGGTTGGGGATTATGGTGTTGATGGGTCTGGACCTTGGGCGCAAAAAGCGCACTCGGATAACGGCGGCCGGGTAGCAAATTGTTGGCGATGATCGCCATGGGCAATAGCACCCCGACATTGAGCGCCACCGGGGTGAGTAGAAAATGGTAGCCCAAGGCGTGGACTTTTGCGCCGCCCACTACGGCAAGCATCGTCGTTGCGGCGCCCGGTGGATGCAGGCAATGCAGCATATGCATAAGGAGGATGGAGAGCGCGACGCCCACGGCGCTGGCCAACACGATATCGGGAATCCACTGCGAGCACGTGACACCGACCAGGGCAGACAGAATATGCCCACCCAATACCGGCCAAGGTTGTGCCATAGGGCTATGGGGCACGGCAAAAAGCAACAGCGCCGAAGCCCCCATCGAAGCCACCAATAAGGGAATACCGCTGGCACCGACCACTTCCGAGCTGGTCAGGCCAACCACGAAAATGGCAATGAAGGCCGCAGACGCCCCGCGCAGCTTCTCCGATAGACTCACCGGCGCAGACTCAGGAATGAAAAAACGCGTCCAACTACGAAGATTCAGAATGTCTTCGGGCGTCGTGCGAGCGTCTCTATGCGTCGTATTCATGCCGCTTGGTGCGTGAAAGCGTCTGAATGGATTTCTCGCATCGAGGCCCCGGCCAGAAAGACCCGCTTGCGAGCGAGTTTCACCATGTCTGGATTACCGCACAAGTAAATGCGCCAGCCCGACAATTCGGGGGCATGGCTCAAGGCCAGGTCCAATGCACGCCCAGGAAGGAAACCATCGGGAACCTCACTGCCCGACAGGCAGGGGAAATACCGAAAATTGGCATATTGTTGGGCGAGCTCTTGCAGGCGTTCAACCAAATACAACCCGGCCGGTTCACGACTGCCATGATAAAGATGAATCGGACCGCGATGCCCTTGAGCTAGCGCATCCCTGGCGATGCCATACAGCGGGGCAAGTCCAGTTCCGGTTCCGATCAGCAACAGCGGTTGCTCGGCTTGGCCCGGCAGATAGAAGCAATCGCCGGCCGGTGGCGATAACTGCACCCGATCACCGGGCCGCAATGCCTCATGAATCCAGGTGCTGACTTGGCCATTGGCAAAACGTCGGACATGCAGGCGAAGCTCGCCATCCATATCCGGCACGCTGGCCAATGAATAGCTGCGCGCCGTGGCATCGTCCTTGAAGAGGTTGATGAACTGCCCTGGCCGATAACTTATAGGCGTTTGACTAGACAAGCCGACACAAACGACATGATCGCTCAGCGCAGTGACATGGCTGACCGTGGCCTCGAGTCGCATCGTGTCGGTGTCGGGGCGGACGATGGTCAGGTCATCGCCAGGCCGGCAGATGCAGGGCAGAAAATAACCTTGAACCCGCAAGGTTTCCTTGATGCCGGCCTGGCTGGATTCAGGCAATTCACCCGTTTCCACCCGCATCATGCATGACTGACAACTCCCGCTCCGGCAGGAATGCGGCGCTGCGACACCGTGCGCCAGCAGGACATCGAGCACGGATTGGCCCTCTTCGCAGCGATAGCTGTTACCTTCGAAAGTGATGCTCGCCACGCCCCGCTTCCTTTTTATTTGCCTAGGACGTCGTTCCGGGTGCCTTCGCAAATGGCGGCTGCCTGGGCAATCAGTGCGGGCGGTACGTTGAGCTCTTGCAGCGTGGCCGCCAAATTCTCCATGACTGCATCGAAATGGCTATCGTTGAGGCCCCGGGCGACGAGATGGGCATGACCACGCCGCATATCGGCACCGGAGTACTTGTTCGGGCCGCCCAGCGCCATGGTCAAGAAAGCCTTCTGCTTCGCCGCCTGGCGTTCCATATCGACGTCATCGAAGAAATGGCTGATGCGGTCATCAGACAGGACTTTCCGATAAAAGATGTCCACCGCCACATTGACCGCGGGCTCGCCGCCAATTTGTTCAAAAAGGTTTTTGCTCATACCTTCACTCCCACTAAAAGCCGTGATTAATTTAACTGCGCAGCCGCGCAAACCGTGAAATCCATCTCGCATTTAAGCCGTCAGAATATCCAAGAGCCGCTTATAGATGTATTCTGTATGCATCTTATAGGCCGGGCCTAGGCTTGTCAAAAAGTTATAGCGTGGTAGAAACAAACAGATGAAACGACGCCGATAGCTATGCAGCTAACCCAATACACTGACTACACCCTACGCGTCCTGGTCTACTTAAGCCTGCAGCCTGAACGCCTAGTCACCATCACCGAGATTGCCGACTTTTATCACGTCTCACGCAATCACTTGGTTAAGATCGTCCATGGCTTGGCGCAGCTAGGCTACATCGAGACGATACGCGGCAAGCACGGTGGTATGCGTCTGGCTCATCCGGCCGATAAAATTTCCATCGGTGCAGTGGTGCGGCAAACCGAACCGAATTTCGACATTGCCGAATGCTTCAATCAATCGACAAATCACTGCGCTATAACCCCAGCCTGTGGGCTGAAGTCGATACTGAATCAGGCCCGCAACCAGTTCCTCGATATTCTGGACAAATATACGATCGCGGATGCGATCAAGCACCGTAGCGCCCTTGCCTTCATCGTAGAAGGCGGAGTCGGCGCATTGGCCGTGGCCAGATCGCGCAAATCCTCGGTGGCTTAAGCGGCGGCCGCGAGATCAGATTTCGGCGATGCGCTGCTTGATGTGATCCAGGGCAGATTCGACCTGATCGACTAGGATCAAACAAAGGTCGCCAGCATCCAGCCGTTCCAGCGCGGTGTCGATCGCCAGGAATTCACCGCGCAGCTCCTCGATGGTCGTCGTCCGCTTTGCCTGAGCCAAACCTTGCCGCAGCAGCGCCAGCACTTCGCCATCGGCGCGACCGCGCTGGCATTGGTCTTGATACAGGACTACCTCGTCGAAGGTATCGCCCAGAATTGCAGTCTGCTGCCGGATATCCTCGTCGCGTCGATCGCCCGCCGCGCTGATGACCACGGTACGGCGCTTGGCCGGCATGGCCTCGACCGCGCGCACCAAGGCTCGAATCGCATCGGGGTTGTGGCCGTAGTCGGCAATCAAGGTGGCACCCTTGTAATCGAAACGATTGAAACGGCCAGGCACGCTGTCGCTGTCGCTATCGAAGCTGCACAGGCCGGATCGGATCGTGTCCCAGTCGAGTTCCAGTGCCCAGGCAGCCGCCAACGCGGCCATAGCGTTGTCGACCTGGAAGCCAATCCGGCCGCCCAAGGTCATGCGAATCTCACTAACGGGGATGCGCCAAGCCTCGGTTTCGCCTTCCGCCGCCACAAGCTCCACACCGTCCATATAGACCGTACGGTGGCCCTGGACTTTGTGTGCCGCGATAACCGGATGCTGCCGCTCCTTGCCGAAGAAGATGACCTTGCCCGGGCAATAGGCCGCCATTTCGACCACCTTCGGGTCGCAGGCATTAAGCACGGCATACCCATCGGCCGCGACGTTTTGCACCACCACGCGTTTGAGCGCGGCCAGATCGTCCACGGTATCGATAAAGTTCATGCCGAGATGGTCGCCCAGGCCGATATTGGTGACCACCGCCACCTTGCAGCGATCGAAGCCCAGGCCTTCGCGCAGCAGGCCACCGCGCGCCGTCTCGAACACGGCCGCATCGACGTCGGGATGGAGCAAGACGTTGCGCGCGCTCTTGGGGCCGCTGCAATCGCCGGTATCGATGCGCTGACCCTCGACATAGACGCCGTCGGTATTGGTCATGCCGACCCGCTTGCCGCTCTGCCTTAACATATGCGCGATCAGGCGCACGGTGGTGGTCTTGCCGTTGGTACCGGTCACGGCCACCACCGGGATGCGGGCATCGTCGCCGTCACGGAACATCGAGGCGATGATGGCCTCGCCCACGGCGCGGCCCTTGCCGAACGAGGGATTGAGGTGCATGCGCAGCCCTGGCGCGGCATTGACCTCGACAATACCGCCACCCTGTTCTTCCAAGGGCTTGAGCACGCTCTCGCAAACGACGTCGACACCGCAGATGTCCAGACCGATCATGTGCGCCGCATCGACGGCTCGGGCCGCCAGTTCAGGATGGACATCGTCGGTCACATCGGTGGCCGTGCCGCCGGTGCTCAAATTGGCATTGTTGCGCAGCACGACATGCGCCCCTTTCGACGGCACCGAATCGACCGTATAGCCCTGGATGCCAAGCCGGGCGATGGCGATGTCGTCCAGCCGCACCTTGGTCAATGAGGTCGCATGCCCCTCGCCGCGCCGTGGATCACGATTCACTTGGTCGACCAGCTCACGCACGCTATGGACGCCATCGCCGATCACGTGCGGCGAATCGCGCCGGGCCGCCGCGACGACCTGGTTGCCCACCACCAGAAAGCGGTGGTCGTGGCCGGTGATGAAGCGCTCGACCAGCACTTCGTCGCTGATCTCCGCGGCCGAACCATATACCGCCATGAAGTGCTCGCGCGTGTTGATGTTGACAGTCACCCCTTTGCCCTGGTTGCCGTCCTTGGGCTTGACGACAATCGGCAGGCCAATCGCACAGGCGGCGGCCCAGCCCTCTTCCGCGCTGGTCACGACACGACCGATCGGTACCGGCACGCAAGCCGAATCGAGCAGGCGCTTGGTCAGGTCTTTATCTTGCGCGATGGTCTCGGCAATCGCGCTGGTGCAATCGGTCTCCGCTGCCTGAATGCGGCGCTGGCGGCTACCCCAGCCGAATTGGATCAGGCTGCCCTCGGTCAGGCGCCGATAGGGGATACCGCGCGTGACCGCCGCTTGCACAATGGCGCCGGTGCTCGGGCCGAGCCGAACGTCTTCATCCAATTCGCGCAAGCGGACCAGGGCCTCGTCCAGATCGAACGGGGTGTCGTCCAATGCCGCGCGGCACAGGGCCTCGCTCAGCTCGAAGGCCAGACGGCCGACCACCTCTTCGGTGTATTCGACGGTGACTTGGTAAACCCCGTCCTCTGTCATCGCAGCGGCATGGCAGTATGTCACCGGGCAACCGGCTTGGGCCTGCAAGCCCAAAGCGGCATAAGCCAAGGCATGCGCCAGCGAGATGTCGCCGGTGTAGCCGATCGGGCGCATCGCGCCAATGTCAGGGAAGCGGGCGCGCAGACGCGGTTCGAAACCAGCCAGCCGACCAAGCGCGCACTCGTCCGGAATGCATTTGACCACGGCCTCGATCGAGGTATGCCGGCTCCAGAGATTGGGGCCACGCAAGGCGCGGATACGGGAAATTTCCATTCGGCGGTATTCCTAATCTTTCGGTGCTATCCAGGCCTGGCTCAGTGACCGGCTGCGGCGGCCTTTTGCGGCGCGGCAACGACTTGCTCCGCATCGAAAGTCTCGATGCCGGCGTGAATCAATTCGGGTGGAATGCCCAGCGCCCAAGCCGCGGCGATCGCAGCCAACAGACTGAGCTGACACGTTTGCCGGTCGCCGCCGTTGGCCACGGCGCAGCTGGCAAGGTCGGCGACACGGGTTTCCACTTCGCCAGCGGCATGGATGACATGGCTGTCGCGGATAAAGAAGACGGCACCGCCCTTGCTGCGATGTGTCTCAATCACCGGATGCGTCGGGTCGATGCCATAGAAAACCACACCGCCGTCGCACAGCTCGGCCATCTTGGCCACGCTCGGGTCCATCGCATTAAGCACCGCGGCGCCCTCGGGCAAAACCACGTCTACCTGGGTGCGCAGCACGTTGTATAACTGCTCCGGTTCTTGCAAGTAATACTCGCCGTAGACGGACACCTCGCCGAGATCGGTCACCACGCCGATCTGGCAGCGGTCATAAGGCAAGCCCTGACTCAAGATCATGTCGGTGCTGTGCTCGAACACGGCCGCTTCGACCTTGCGGTTGACCAGCAAGCGCTGCCCGGCTTGCCAGGTAGAGCGGTCACCCGCCTCGATGCGGCGCAAACCCAAATAAAGCCCATCTTGGCATGCCAAGCCAACCTGCTTGCCGGCCATATTGAGTAGGAAGGCCAATAGGCGCGCGACCAAGGTCGTGCCCCGCGCCCCGGTAATGCCGACGATGGGAATGCGGCCATTATCGCCATGCGGGAACAGGTGATCGGCGATGGCCGCCCCCACCGGACGCGGCTGGCCGACGGCCGGCTTGAGGTGCATCAGCAAACCCGGCCCGGCATTGACCTCGACGATCGCACCGCCCTGCTCGGCCAAGGGACGGGAAACATCCTCGGCCACGAGATCGATGCCCGCAATATCCAGGCCGACCACGCGGGCGGCCAAGGCCGCCACCGTCACGACATCGGGGTGGACCTCGTCGGTACAGTCGATGGACATATTGCCGCTGCGCTGGATCAGCACGCGTTGGCCGGCAGCGGGAATCGACTCGCCATGCAGGCCTTGGCGCTCAAGCAAGGCGCAAATGACCGGCTCGCGCTCGAGGATGATGGTTTCCAGCGGAAACTCCTCGGCCTCGCCCCGACGCGGGTCGCTGTTCAATTGCCGATCGATCAACTCGCGCACACTGGCCTTGCCGTCGCCGTCCACCCACAGCTGCTCGCCGCGCGCGGCGGCGGCAAGCTTGCCGCCCACCATCAACAGGCGGTGCTCGTTGCCGGGAACATAGCGCTCGACGATGACCTCGCTCCCTTCGGCCAAGGCCAAATGAAAGGCCGCCTCGATTTCCTCGCGCGTCTTCAAATCCAGCGACACGCCGCGCGCATGATTGGCGTCGGTCGGCTTGACGACGACCGGCAGGCCAATCTCTTCCGCGGCCTCCCAGGCATCGCCCGGGCTCTCGACTATACGGCCTTCCGGCACCGGCACGCCGCAAGCCTTCAACAGCCCCTTGGTCAGGTCTTTGTTTCGGGAAATCCCCTCGGCGATGGCCGTGGTGAAGTCCGTTTCTGC
>JAJZTS010000021.1:22224-32825 GCA_021848725.1 Pseudomonadota bacterium | reverse complement strand
TTGGCCAGCATCTCGGTCAGCTTGATCAGCGGCAGACCGACCAGGGCGGTGGGGTCTTCGGTCTCGAAGCGGGCGATCAGCGCGATGCCGAGCGACTCGCTCTTGGCGCTGCCGCAGCAGTTGTAGGGCTGGTCTTTCGTGAGATAGGCCTCGATCTGGGCGTCGCTGTACTCGCGCATGACCAGGCGCACCGGCACGTTGGCGGTCTGCACGCTGCCGGTTGCGGCGTTGAACACGGTCAGCGCGGTGTGGAACTCCATGGCCTTGCCGCGCATGCGCTTGAGTTGTTCCACCGCCTTGTCGTGCGTGCCCGGCTTGCCCAGTTGCTCGCCTTCCAGCAGCGCGACCTGGTCGGAGCCGATTATCAGCGCATCGGGGAATTTCTCGGCCACGGCCCGGGCCTTCAACACCGACAGGCGCTGCGCGGTGTCGTCCGGCTTTTCGCCGGGCAGCGGCGTCTCGTCGACATCCGGCGCGGCGACCTCGAACGGCACGCCAAGCCGGCCGAGCAGTTCGCGGCGGAAGGGGGAGGTGGAGGCGAGGACGAGGTGCATGGGTGAGAAATTATGATGTTTTGTTGTGTCGACTATGAGACTACATAAACGCGTCGCGTTTTTATTACCTCTTTAAGGGAGTCAATTCTAGCGATGTCCTCCATGCAGACTTCTTTGATGTGATTAAGTATTCGAGTGCGATCTGATTCTTGGATTGACTTGCCGTCTTTGGCTAACTCTCGGAGGAAAAGCTCATTTGAGTTCGGACGAAACTCCACTTGATCATAGACTTGCTTGGTATATCGAATAAGTCGCTCCTCGTAATCTTTCTGAGTGCTTTCATCTTCAACCTTGCCATAGCGGATGGCGTGGTAGAGCACTCTGGCAGACACGATTGACTGACGTATGATGTCGCACTCTTTTGGGCTGGCAAGGTTGCCAATTGTGTTAAACAAGTCAAGGTACGCTTGCTTAAGCCATGTGTGCGCGTACTCTATTTCGCTACTTTTTTTACCATCCTGTTCCATGATGGTGTGCATATGCAGCAAGCATTGGTCAATGTACTCAACAACGCGCTGAGACTTTTCTTTATGCTGCTTTGAGAATAAAGAAAATATTTTCAGTAGCCATTGCAGCCATTCAGGAAGATTTTCAGGCACGTCTTTATTCCGGCTGAATCTCAATCAACACCTGATCCGGCGTCACCGCCTCGCCCTTGGCGACGTGGATGGCGACCACAGTGCCGGAGACCGGCGCCTGGATTTCGTTTTCCATCTTCATCGCTTCGATCACCAGTACGCCGTCGCCGGCGTCGACCTTCTGGCCGGTTTTGACCAGCACGTCGACGATGGTGCCGGGCATGGCGGTGGTGACGTGGCCGGGGTGGGAGGGCTTGGGCCGGTCCTTGGCGGTCGCGGCCTTGGCCTTTTTGTTGCTCTTGCGCGTGCCGCCGTTGGCGGGGCCGACCTCGATCTCGTTCAGGGTCTCGATCAGCACTTCTTCCGGCACGCCGTCGACGTGAACGTAGAACGGCCGCTCGGCCTCGCCGCCCTGGCCGGTGCCGGTGATGCGGATGTGATAGGTCTCGCCGTGCAGGGTGACCTTGAACTCGTTGGGGGCGAACTGGCTGTCGCCGGCCGGGGCGTTCTTGGCCTCGATCGGCAGCAGGGCCTCGGGCGCCAGGGTGTCGGCGGCGCGCTCTTGCAGGAAGGTGCGGCCGAGGTCGGGGAACATCGCATAGGTCAGCACGTCCTCGTCCGATTTGGCCAGGCCTTCGACCTCGATGCGCAGCTTGTCCAGTTCTTCGGTCAGCAGATCGGCCGGGCGGCAGACGATGACCTCTTGGTTGCCGACCGCGTGCCGCTTGACTTCTTCGTTGACCTGGCCGGGTGCGGCGCCATAGTGGCCGAGCAGGTAATTCTTGACCTCGTTGGTCACCGATTTGTAGCGCTCGCCGGTCAGCACGTTGAGCACGGCCTGGGTGCCGACGATCTGCGAGGTGGGGGTGACCAGCGGCGGGAAGCCCAAGTCTTCGCGCACGCGCGGGATCTCGGCGAACACCTCGTCCATGCGCTTGAGCGCGCCCTGTTCCTTCAACTGGTTGGACAGGTTGGAGATCATGCCGCCGGGAATCTGCGAGGTGAGGATGCGGGTGTCGACGTTGTTCGAGTCCATCTCGAACTGCCAGTATTTCTTGCGCACCTCGCGGAAGTAGGCGGCGATCTCTTGCAGCTTGCCCAGGTCGAGGCCGGTGTCGAACGCGCTGCCCTGGAAGGCGGCGACCAGGCTCTCGGTGGTGGGGTGGCTGGCGCCCTCGGAGAAGGCGGACAGGCAGGTGTCGATCATCACCGCGCCGGCCTCGACCCCCTTCATGTGCACCATGCTGGCCAGGCCGGAGGTGGCGTGGCTGTGCAGGTGGATGGGGATATTGATCGCGGCCTTCAGTGCCTTGACCAGTTCCACCGTGTTGTAGGGGGTGAGCAGGCCGGCCATGTCTTTGATCGCCAGGGTGTCGCAGCCCATGGCCTCCAATTCGCGCGCCTGCGCGACGAAGTAGGCGATGTCGTGCACCGGGCTGGTGGTGAACGAGATGGCGCCCTCGGCGTGCTTGCCGGCGGCCTTCACCGCTTCGACCGAGACGCGCATATTGCGCACGTCGTTCATCGCGTCGAACACGCGGAACACATCGACGCCGTTGTCGGCGCACTTCTGCACGAAGGCGCGCACCACGTCGTCGGGATAATGGCGGTAGCCGAGCAGGTTTTGGCCGCGCAGTAGCATCTGGATGCGCGAGTTGGGCAGGGCGCGGCGCAGCTTGCGCAGGCGCTCCCACGGGTCTTCCTTGAGGAAGCGGACGCAGGCGTCGAAGGTGGCGCCGCCCCAGGCCTCGAGCGACCAATAACCCGCGCTGTCGAGCTGGCCGCAGATCGGCAACATGTCGTCGGTGCGCATGCGGGTCGCGATCAGGGATTGGTGGCCGTCGCGCAGGACCAGTTCGGTGATGTGTACTTTTGCCATTTTTCTCGTCGGGTTACACGCCAAGGTGGGCAGCAATGGCTGCGGAGATCGCCGCCGCGATCAGCTCGGGCGGTTGCTTCACGGCATAGTTTATCAATTCGGGGTGGGCGTCCACGAAGCCGGTGTTGAAGCGGCCGCTGCGGAATTCCGGGTCTTTCAATATCTCTTGGTAATAGGGGATGGTGGTCTTCACGCCATAGACCACCATGTCGTCCAGGGCGCGGCGGCCGCGCGCGATGGCGCTGTCCCAGTTCAGGTTCCAGATGGTGAGCTTGGCGCACATCGAATCGAAATAGGGCGGGATGGTATAGCCGGTGTACATCGCGGCGTCGGTGCGCACGCCCGGCCCGCCCGGTGCGTAGTAGCGGGTGACCCGGCCGAAGCTGGGCAGGAAGCCGTTCTTCGGGTCTTCGGCGTTGATCCGGAATTCGATGGCGAAGCCGCGGTGCTTGATGTCTTCCTGCTTGTACTGCAAGGGCAGGCCGTCGGCGATGCGGATCTGTTCCTGCACGATGTCGATGCCGGTGATCTGCTCGGTGATGGTGTGCTCGACCTGGAGCCGGGTGTTCATCTCCATGAAGTAGAACTGGTTGTCCTGGTCGAGCAGGAATTCCACGGTGCCGGCATTGACGTAGCCCACCGATTTGGCGGCGCGCACCGCCAGCTTGCCGATGTATTCGCGCTGGGCCTCGGTCAGTTGCGGCGAGGGCGCGATCTCGATCAGCTTCTGGTTGCGGCGCTGGATGGAACAGTCGCGCTCGTACAGGTGCACGGTGTTGCCATGGCTGTCGCCGATGACCTGCACCTCGATATGCTTGGGCGTGACCACGCATTTTTCCAGGAACACCTCGGGCTTGCCGAAGGCCTTGCTCGCCTCGGACACCACCCGCTCGTAGTTCTTCAGCAGTTCCGCCTCGGAGTCGCAGCGGCGGATGCCGCGGCCGCCGCCGCCGTTGGTGGCCTTGAGCATGACCGGATAGCCGATCTGGCCGGCCAGGTCGCGGGCCTCCTCGACGCTCTCCAGGTTGTGGTCGGAGCCGGGCACCACCGGGATGCCGGCCTTGATCATGGCCTTGCGCGCCTCGATCTTGTCGCCCATTTGGCGGATGACCTCGGGCGAGGGGCCGATGAATTTCACCCCCCGGCGGGCGCAAATCTCGGCCAACAGGGGGTTTTCCGACAGGAAGCCATAACCGGGGTGCAGGGCGTCGCAGCCGGAGGCGACGGCCAGATTCACGATGTTATGGGCGTTCAGATAGCCCAAAACCGGGTCGGAACCGATGTTGAAGGCCTGGTCGGCCTTCTTGACGTGCAGGGCATGGCGGTCGGCATCGGTATATATAGCCACCGACTTGATGCCGAGTTCCTTGCAGGCGCGCACGATGCGCACGGCAATTTCTCCCCGGTTCGCGACAAGAATCTTCTTGATCATCTGCTTTGGCTGCTTCTGCGTGTAACTTTAGGTTTTGACAAGGAAAGCATCCGAGAATATCATTAAGAGCTTATGTCTGAACAGGCAGTGATCGATCCGCTACGTTTTGCACGCGATGGCGAAAGTCTGGAGCGTAGCGTGGCCGTGGCGAGTATGCCGCGCCTGGATGACAGGTTGGCAAGCACCGATGGCGAAATCCGCTTTCGGCTGGCCGGCCAGGGCGGCGGGGCGGCCAAGCGGCTGACCTTGCGGCTGCGGATCGAGGGCGAATTATCGCTGATCTGTCAGCGCTGCCTGGAAGGCTATGCGTTCCGGCTGGATGTGGACGAGACCCTGGTGCTGGCGCGTAGCGAAGCCGAGCTGGCGGCCTGGGAGGATGCCGATCCCCTGTGCGAAGGTTTGGTCGCCGAGCCGCAGCTCGATGTGCTGGGCTTGGTGGAAGATGCGATTTTGCTTGCCTTGCCCATGGTGCCGAGGCACCCGGAAGGCGAATGCCCGGCTGAATGATCTTGGCCGGTACTTGAATTTGAGCAGTTTTTTGTAGGAGAAACGGAAATGGCCGTTCAACAGAATAAAAAGTCCCCGTCCAAGCGGGGCATGCACCGCGCTCACGACTTCCTGAGCAACCCGCCGACCGCGGTCGAGCCGACCACGGGCGAAGTGCATCTGCGTCACCACGTCAGCCCCAGCGGCTACTATCGCGGCCGTAAGGTCGGCACCCCCAAGAGCGGCGCTTAATCCCGCTTCGCAAGCGGGCTCGCCTGGCGGGCCTGCCTGCTCACGCCCATGCGTGAAGTCACAATTGCTATCGATGCCATGGGGGGCGATCACGGCCCCCATGTCACGGTCAAAGCCGCGCTCGATTTCCTCAAGCAGCACGACGGCGTCAATATCGTCTTGGTTGGGCTGACCGAAGTTATCGAAGCCGAACTCAAGGCACTGCGGGCCCAGCCCGATACCCGGCTGCGTATCCATCACGCCTCCGAGGTCGTCACCATGGACGACCCGTTGACCATTGCCCTGCGCGGCAAAAAAGATTCGTCCATGCGGGTGACCGCCGAGCTGGTCAAGCGCGGCGAGGCCGATGCCGGGGTTTCCGCCGGCAATACCGGTGCCCTGATGGCCGTGTCCCGCTTTGTGCTCAAGACCCTGCCCGGTATCGAACGACCGGCTATCGCTACGACCTTGCCCAACCGCAACGACGGTTGGACCTATGTCCTGGATCTGGGCGCCAATGTCGATTGCACCGCCGAGCACCTCTGCCAGTTCGGCGTGATGGGCGCGGCCTTGGTTGCCGCCGTCGAGCATAAGGAGCGGCCCATGGTCGGCCTGCTCAACATCGGCGAGGAAGACATCAAGGGCAACGAGGTGGTGAAGCGGGCGGCCGAATTGCTCAAGGCCAGCGGCGTGAATTTCTACGGCAATGTCGAGGGTGACGACATCTACAAGGGGACGGTCGATGTCGTGGTTTGCGACGGCTTTGTCGGCAACGTGGCGCTGAAGACCTCCGAAGGCCTGGCCAAGATGTTCGCCGACGAGCTCAAGCGCGAATTCACCCGTGGCCCGCTGTCCAAACTGGCGGCGCTGATCGCCATGCCGGTGATCCGGCGCTTCAAGAAACGGTTCGATCCGCGCCGCTATAATGGCGCCAGCCTGTTGGGCTTGCGCGGCATCATGATCAAGAGCCACGGCTCGGCCGATGCCTATGCCTACCGCAAGGCGATCGAGAGCGCGGCGGAAGAAGTGCGCGGTGGCCTGCTGCGCCGCATCAGCGACCAGATGGGCACCTTCAGCCAACAAGAACAAGGAGACGATGCGTGACTCAATCGCGCATTATTGGTACCGGCAGTTATCTGCCCGAACGTATTCTCACCAATGCCGACCTGGAAAAAATGGTCGAAACCACCGACCAGTGGATCGTCGAGCGCACCGGCATTCGCGAGCGGCATATCGCCGCGCCCGATCAACTGACCAGCGATCTGGCATTCGAGGCCGCAAAGAAGGCGATCGAGGCGGCCGGCATCGAGGCCCAGGCGATCGACCTGATCATCGTCGCCACCACCACGCCGGACCGCATCTTTCCCAGCACCGCTTGTGTCCTGCAGGCCAAGCTCGGCATCGCCAATGGCGCCCCGGCCTTCGACATGCAGGCGGTCTGTAGCGGTTTCGTCTACGGCCTCACCGTGGCCGACAGCTTTATCAAGAGCGGCCAGGCCAAGTGCGCCCTGGTTGTCGGCGCCGAGACCCTGTCGCGTATCACCGATTACAGCGATCGCAGCAACTGCATCCTCTGGGGCGACGGCGCCGGCGCCGTGGTGCTGCAAGCCAGCGAGCAGCCGGGCATCGTTTCCACCCACATCCATGCCGACGGCCGTTATCAGCAGTTGCTCTATGTCGATGGCGGTGTCTCGCTCAAGAAGGAGGGCCAGGCCTACATGCGCATGGAAGGCAACGCCGTGTTCAAGGTGGCGGTCAACACCCTCGATGCCATCGTCGACGAGACGCTGGCGGCCAATGGCCTCTCGAAATCCGATATCCAATGGCTGGTGCCGCACCAGGCCAATATCCGCATCATCCAGGCCACCGCCAAGAAGCTGGGCATGAGCATGGACCACGTCGTGCTCACGGTCGACCGCCACGGCAACACCTCGGCCGCCTCGATCCCGCTGGCCCTGGACACCGCCGTGCGCGACGGTCGGATCAAGGCCGGTGAGATGGTGCTGATGGAGGCCTTCGGCGGCGGCTTCACCTGGGGTTCGGTGCTGGCCCGCTTCTGATCTTTAGGAACTCATGCAAACCATGAAATTCGCTTTTGTATTCCCAGGGCAAGGTTCCCAGTCGGTCGGCATGATGGCTGCCTACGGCGACCACGCCGTGGTGCGCGACACCTTCGCCGAGGCCGCCGAGGCCCTGGGGCAGGACCTCTGGGCCCTGGTCCAGGACGGCCCGGCCGAGCAACTCAATCTCACCGTCAACACCCAGCCGGCCATGCTGGCCGCGGGCGTGGCGGTCTACCGCCTGTGGCAGGCCCAGGGTGGCCCGACCGCCGCCATGATGGCCGGCCATAGCCTGGGTGAATACACCGCACTGAGCTGTGCTGGCGCCATCGGCTTCCAGGATGCGGTCAAGTTGGTCCGCCTGCGGGCCGAGGCCATGCAGTCTGCGGTGGCCGAGGGCGTCGGCGCCATGGCCGCCGTGCTCGGCCTGGACGACGCCACCGTGCGTGCGGTGTGCAGCGAAGCGGCCCAGGGCGAAGTGCTGGAGGCGGTCAACTTCAATTCGCCCGGCCAAGTGGTGATCGCCGGCAACAAGGCCGCGGTCGAGCGGGGCATGGCCCTGGCCAAGGAGAAGGGCGCCAAGCGCGCGCTGCCCCTGCCGGTGTCGGTGCCCTCGCATTGCGCCCTGATGAAGCCGGCGGCCGAGAAACTGCTGGCGGCCATGCAGTCAGTCGAGATCAAGGCGCCGACGGTGCCGGTGATCCACAATGCCGATGTCGCCGCCTACAGCGATGCGGCCCAGATTCGCGACGCCCTGGCCCGTCAGCTCTACAGCCCGGTGCGCTGGGTGGAGAGCGTGCAGCACATCGCCGGCCAGGGCGTGGCATTGATGCTGGAGGCCGGCCCGGGCAAGGTGCTGGCTGGCCTGAACAAACGCATCGTGGACGTGCCGACCCTGGCCCTGGCGGACGCCACCGGTCTGGACGAGGCGCTGGCCAAGGTCAACGGATAACAAGGAGAGCAGGATGGAAGGACGTGTAGCCCTGGTCACCGGTGCCTCGCGCGGCATCGGTCAGGCGATTTTGTTGGAACTGGGTCGCCGTGGCGCCACCGTGATCGGCACCGCCACCAGCGACAAGGGGGCCGCCGCGATCGGCGAGGCGATCCAGGCCGCCGGCCTCAAGGGCGAGGGCAAGATGCTCAACGTCACCGATGCCGCCCAGGTCGATGGCCTGATCGAGGGTATCCTCAAGAGCCACGGCAGCCTGGACGTGCTGGTCAACAATGCCGGCATCACCCGCGACAACCTGTTGATGCGGATGAAGGACGAGGAGTGGGACGACATCATCGCCACCAACCTGACCTCGGTCTTCCGCCTGTCGCGCGCCGTGTTGCGGCCGATGATGAAGGCCCGCCGCGGCCGTATCATCAGCATCGCCTCGGTGGTCGGGGTCATGGGCAATGCCGGCCAGACCAACTACGGTGCGGCCAAGGCCGGCATGATCGGTTTTTCCAAGTCGCTGGCGCGCGAGGTCGGCAGCCGCAACATCACGGTCAACTGCGTGGCGCCCGGCTTCATCGACACCGACATGACCCGGGCCCTGCCCGAGGCCCAGCGCCAGGCTTTGCTGCAGCACATTCCCTTGGGCCGTTTGGGCGGCGCCGAGGACATCGCCCAGGCCGTGGCCTTCCTGGCCTCGGACCAGGCGGGCTATGTGACCGGCGCCACCCTGCACGTCAACGGCGGCATGTACATGGATTGATGGGGGTGGATTCTGCTAGAATCCACCCCGCTTTTGACGCCCTGATCGCGGCCTTGCGGCATCGGGGCAATGTTTTCACCCTTAGGGAGCTTTAAAGCAATGAGCGATATTGAACAGCGCGTGAAAAAGATCGTCGCCGAGCAGTTGGGCGTGGATGAGGCCGGCGTCAAGCTGGAGTCCTCCTTCGTGAACGACTTGGGTGCCGATTCGCTGGATACGGTCGAGCTGGTCATGGCCCTGGAAGAGGAATTCGAGTGCGAAATCCCCGATGAGGAAGCCGAGAAGATCACCACCGTGCAGCAAGCCGTCGATTACATCAACGCGCACAAGTAATTCGCAGCAATCACCAAGGGAATCCCGTTGTCCAAGCGCAGAATCGTCGTTACGGGCCTCGGTATCATCTCGCCGGTGGGTAACACCGTCGAGGGGGCCTGGCAGAACCTGATGGCCGGCAAGACCGGCATCGGGCGTATCACCCGCTTCGATCCCACCCCGTTCGCCTCCCAAGTGGCGGGCGAGGTCAAGGGTTTCGATGTGACGCAGTACATCACCGCCAAGGATGCCCGCCGGATGGATATCTTCATCCATTACGGCCTGGCGGCGGCGGTCGATGCGCTGAAGGACTCGGGCCTCACGGTGACCGACGCCAACCGCGAGCGGATCGGCGTCAACATCGGCTCCGGCATCGGCGGTCTGCCGATGATCGAGGAGACCCACAAGACCTATATGGAGGAGGGGCCGCGCAAGATCTCCCCCTTCTTCATCCCTGCGACCATCATCAACATGATCTCCGGTCACCTGTCGATCATGTATGGCCTGCAAGGGCCGAACGTGGCGATGGTCACGGCCTGTACCACCGGTACCCACGCCATCGGCGAGGCGGCCCGGATGATCGAATACGGCGAGGCCGACGTCATGGTCGCCGGCGGTGCCGAATCCGCCATTTGCCCGCTGGCCGTCGGTGGCTTTTCGGCCGCCCGTGCCTTGTCCACCCGCAACGACGACCCGGCCACGGCCAGTCGTCCGTGGGACAAGGGACGCGACGGTTTCGTGCTGGGCGAGGGCGCCGGCATCATGGTGCTGGAGGAGTACGAGCACGCCAAGGCGCGCGGGGCCAAGATCTATTGCGAGCTGGCTGGCTACGGCAAGAGCGCCGATGCCAACCACATGACCGCACCGACCGAGGACGGCTCCGGCGCCGCGCGCTGCATGAACAATGCGCTGAAGAATGCCGGGCTCAACCCCGATCAGGTCGATTACATCAATGCCCACGGCACCTCGACCCCGCTGGGCGACTTGGCCGAGACCAAGGCGGTCAAGTTGGCCCTGGGCACCCATGCCGGCAAGGTCATGGTCAGCTCGACCAAGTCGATGACTGGTCACCTCTTGGGCGCCGCCGGCGGTGTCGAGGCCGTGTTTTCGGCCCTGGCCATCGCCCATCAGGCCGTGCCGCCGACCATCAACCTGTTCGAGGCCAGCCCCGAGTGCGACCTCGATTACGTGCCCAACACGGCCCGCCAAGCCAAAATCGACGTGGCGCTGTCCAACTCCTTCGGTTTTGGCGGCACCAACGGCACGGTCATCTTCAAAAGGGCCTGAGGCGATAGCCTAGGGCTTTATGCCTGTCCTCAAACTCCCCGGTGCAGTCGATCTGCTGTCACTGCACCGGCGGCAGCCG
>JAJZTS010000021.1:0-22124 GCA_021848725.1 Pseudomonadota bacterium | reverse complement strand
TTCGGTTTTGGCGGCACCAACGGCACGGTCATCTTCAAAAGGGCCTGAGGCGATAGCCTAGGGCTTTATGCCTGTCCTCAAACTCCCCGGTGCAGTCGATCTGCTGTCACTGCACCGGCGGCAGCCGGAACGCTACCCCGCACTGTTGCAAACACTCGGCCGCGACGGCTGGGATTGCCTGTTTGCCTTTCCAGAAAGCATTGAAACCGGTTTCAGCCTGGCCGAGGGCCGAGGTTTTTTCGAGCGGCTGGATCGGCACTGGCTGGCCGAGCGCCAGCCTCTGGCGCTGGAATCCGCCGCCTTGCCTTTTCGTGGCGGTTGGTTTGCCTATCTGGGTTATGAGTTGCTGCACGGCATCGAGCCGAGCGTGCCGGCGCGAGCGTTGGCCGGCACGGTGCCGCTGTTTTGGCTGGCCCGGGTGCCAGCGGCGATCCTGATCGATGCGGAGAAAAAGACGACTTGGCTGTTCGCCGAGCCAGGACGGGAGCATTTGATCGAGACGATGCGGCAGGATCTGGCGCACGCTGAGGCGGAGCGGTCCCCGGCGCCGGTGTTCGGCCTGGGTGCCGGCTTGCGGGAGGAGGCGCCCGAACAGTTTCTCGATGGCGTGCGCCGTATTCAGGCCTACATCCGCGAAGGCGATGTGTTCCAGGTCAATCTCTCGCGCCGTTGGAGTCTGTCTGGCCAGGCCGATACCGCCGATCTGTACGCGGCCTTGCGCCACGCCAATCCAGCGCCTTTTGCCGGCCTGCTGCAGATGGACGATACGGCCATCGTCAGTTCCTCGCCCGAGCGCTTGGTCAGCGTGCGCGATGGCTGGGCCGAGGCTTGGCCGATTGCCGGCACCTATCCGCGTTCGCTCGATGCCGTGGAAGACGCCCGCCTGCGCGAGGAGTTGTTGGCCCATCCGAAGGAGCGGGCCGAGCATGTGATGCTGGTCGATCTGGAACGCAACGATCTGGGCCGCGTGTGCGAGCCAGGCAGCGTACGGGTGGACGAACTGGCGCAGGTCTATAGTTATGCCTTCGTCCACCATATCGAATCCCGGGTGCGCGGCCGGGTGCGGCCTGAGGTCGGTCCGGGCCGCTTGCTCGCCGCCTTGTTTCCCGGCGGCACCATCACCGGTTGCCCGAAGGTGCGCACCATGCAGATCATCCGCGAATTGGAGCCGACGCCTCGCCTCGCCTATACCGGTAGCATGGGCTACATCAATCACGATGGCAGTCTCGATTTCAATATCCTGATCCGAACCCTGATGAGTGGTTCGAGCGGCATCGAATTCAGCACCGGGGCGGGTATCGTGGCCGATTCGGTGCCCGAGCGCGAATTGGCCGAGACTCGGGCCAAGGCCCGTGGTTTGCTACGGGCGCTGGGGTTGGCATGACAGCGGCCACCTTCGTCCTGGTCGACGGCCAGCCGGCGACGTCCATTTCGGTGTTGGACCGTGGCCTGATGTACGGCGACGGTGTGTTCCGCACGATTCGTCTGCAAGCCGGTCAAGCGCTCTGGTGGCCGGAGCAAATAGCCAAGCTGGCGGCCGATGCGGCCCGTCTCGGCATCGCCTGTCCGCCAGCGGAGGTATGGCAACAGGATGTGGCGCAAGCGGCAAAGCAATGGCCGACGGCGGCGCTCAAGCTGGTATTGACCCGAGGTTCAGGCGATCGCGGCTATGCGCCGCCGCAAGCGGCGGTGCCCTCGCGCCTGGTCGTGGCCGGGCCGCTGCCGGCATGGCCTGCGGCCTTGTGGGAGACCGGCATCGAGGCGCGGCTGTGCGAGCTACGCCTGGCGCGGCAGCCGAGGCTGGCCGGCATCAAGCATTTGAACCGGCTGGAGAATGTCCTGGCCCGAGCCGAGTGGGATGATCCGGCCCTCCAGGAGGGGCTCTTGCTCGACCAGGCGGGGCAGATGATTTGCGGTGTCAGCAGCAATGTTTTTATCTATCGCGATAATGAACTGCTCACGCCGCGTCTGGATCAATGCGGTATCGCCGGTGTCGCGCGGGCACGCTTGATGGCGCGTGCGGCAGCGTACGGCTTGCCTGTACGCGAGGCCGAGTTCGATCTGACGGCCTTGCTCGCCGCCGACGAAGTGCTGCTGACCAACAGCCTGATCGGGGTTTGGCGCGTAGCCAAGTTGGGCCGACATGTTTGGCCGCAACCCGTGATCTATCCAGTTGTGAGAGAATTTTTGCATGCGTAAATCGAACTCGGGCCGTGGTCTGATCCTGTGGGTTTTGTTGTTGCTCGGTCCTGCCGTCTGGCTGGCCTACTTCGCCTACCGACCGCTCGACCTGCCGGCCGAGCCGGTGGAGTTTTCCGTCAGCCCGGGGCAATCGACGCGTATGGTGGCGCGCCAGCTGGAGGCGTCGGCGGTCTTGCCGCGGCAGTACGAGTTTCTGGCGCTGGCCATCTTGCTTAACAAGACAGGGCACATCAAGGCCGGCCAGTACAGCTTTAAAGCGCCGTTGACGCCCTTGGCCTTGCTGGAAAAACTCACGCGCGGCGACACCGTTTTGCGCAAGCTCACCGTGGTGGAGGGGTGGTCTTTCCGGCAGATGCGCGAGGCGGTCGACAAGAATCCCGATCTGCGACATGAGAGCGCGGACATGAGCGACTCGGCGCTGCTGGCGGCAATCGGTGCGCCGGAGCGTTTGCCCGAAGGCTTGTTCTTTCCCGATACTTATTACTTCGATGCGGGTAGTTCCGATATCAAGCTGTACCGCCGTGCCTATCACGTCATGCGCGATCGCCTGAGCGATGCCTGGCCCAATCGTGCCGAGGGCTTGCCGTACAAAACGCCCTATGAGGCCTTGATCATGGCCTCGATCATCGAGAAGGAGACTGGCGCGCCGGAAGAGCGGCCGCAGATCGCGTCGGTATTCGTCAATCGCCTGCGTCTAGGCATGCGCTTGCAGACCGATCCCACCGTGATCTACGGCATGGGCGAACGATTCGACGGCAATCTGCGCAAAAACGATTTGACTCTGGATACGCCCTACAATACCTATACGCGGGCAGGTCTGCCGCCAACCCCGATCGCTTTGCCGGGCGATGCGGCGCTTCGGGCGGCATTGAATCCCGAATCGAGCCGGGCCTTGTACTTTGTCGCGATGGGCGAAGGGCGGCACTATTTTTCCAGCAGCTTGGATGAACACAATCGCGCCGTGAACCGCTACCAAAAAGGGGGCCGTTGAAATGCGTGGTCTATTTATCACGCTGGAGGGCGTCGATGGCGCCGGCAAGAGCAGCCATACCGAGTGGTTGGCCGACTATTTTCGCAGTCAGGGGCGTACCGTTTTGCTGACCCGCGAACCGGGTGGCACGCCAGTCGGCGAAAAGTTGCGCGCGATCGTGTTGCACGAGCCTATGCATGCCGAGACCGAGGCATTGATCATGTTTGCTGCCCGGCGCGAACATTTGGCGCAGGTGATCCTGCCCGCCCTGGCCCGTGGCGAGGTGGTCGTCTCCGATCGCTTTACCGACGCCAGCTTTGCCTATCAGTGCGGCGGCCGCGGTTTGCCTGAAGCCAGGCTGGAGATTCTCGAACGCTGGGTGCACGAAGCGACCCAACCCGATCTAACCCTGTTGTTCGACGTGCCCGACGAGGTGGCACGGGCGCGGCTGGCGGCGGCGCGTTCACCCGATCGCTTCGAACGCGAGAGCCAAGATTTTTTCGAACGGGTACGCGCGGCCTATCTACGTCGGGCTGAGCGGCATCCCGAGCGGATTCGAGTCGTCGATGGCACCCGCAGCCTGGCCGAGGTGCGGGCAACCGTCGCCGCCATTGTGGGGGCCTTGGGGTGAGCCTCTATCCCTGGCAGGGCGAACTTTGGCGCCAGCTCACCGAGGCGCGGGCGCGTTTGCCCCATGCCTTGCTGCTGCATGGCCCGGCCGGCATCGGCAAGCGCGAGTTGGCCTTGGAATTGGCGCGCTGGCTGTTGTGCCAAACGCCTTCGGCCGCTGGCGCCTGCGGCGAGTGTCCATCCTGTCAGTGGTTCGAGCAGGGCGGCCACCCGGATTTTCGCCTGATCGAGCCGGCGGCCGAGTCCGAGCCGGCCGAGGAGGGCAAGAAGGGCGGGCGTCGGATCAGCGTCGAGCAGGTGCGCGAGGTGGTGGAATTTTTGACCCTGACCTCGCACCAAGGCGGTTGGCGGGCCGTGGTGCTGCAGCCGGCCGAGAGCCTCGGCATGGCCGCGGCCAATGCCTTGCTCAAGACCTTGGAAGAGCCGCCGCCGAAGACGATTTTTCTGCTGGTCTCGCATCAGCCTAGGCGCCTGCTGCCGACGATATTGAGCCGGTGCCGCAAGCTGGCTGTCGCTGGCCCCGAGCAGGCGGCGGCCGCCGCCTGGTTGCGCGACCAGGCCGTGGTGGAGCCGGAGAGCCTGCTGGCGGAGGCGGGCGGTGCGCCGCTGCTGGCGCTGGATCACGCCGAACCGGAACGCTTGGCCCGGCGAGAGCGTTTCCTGGCGGGCCTGGCCCGGCCGGAGCGCGAGGATTTGAGCGCGCTGGCGGGGGAGTACCAGCAACGGGTCGGCGAGGCTTGGGGCTGGCTGATCCGCTGGCTGTGCGACGTGCTGCTGTGCCGGGCGACCGGCCAAGTGCGTTATTTTATCGATCATGCCGAGGCGATCCGCCAAGCCGCGAGGGGGGCGGATGACACGCGCCTGTGGGCGGCATATCGGCAAATCTTGAGCGACGGCCGCTGGTTGCAGCACCCGCTCAACGGTCAGTTGTTGCTAGAATCATGGCTGATCCGCTATGCCGAGTTGGGGGCTGAACTGGGGACGAGACGATGAGCGAAGAGCCGAATTCGAAACTACCGAGCCGCACCGGCATGTTGTCGCTGAGCATCAAGGAGCGGCGGGCGCTGTATGCGGCCTATATGCCGTTCGTGAAGGGCGGCGGCCTGTTCATTCCGACTACCAAGCCGTACCAGATGGGCGATCAGGTCTACATGGTGCTGACCTTGATGGAAGACCCGACCCGGTTGCCGATTTCCGGCAAGGTGGTTTGGCTGACGCCGTCGGGTGCCCAGGGCAACCGACAGCAGGGCGTCGGCGTGCAATTCGACAACAACGAGCGTGCAGCCGAAGTGTGCAGCAAGATCGAAAACATCCTCGGCAATGCAATGAAGTCGACGCGTACGACTCACACGATGTAGTCCATTACCTACGGCGTGGCTTAGCGCTGTGCCGTTAGATAGGTTGTGCCATGCTGGTTGATTCCCACTGTCATATCGATTTCCCCGATTTTGCCGAGGGTGCCGAACCCGTGCTCGCCAATATGCGGACGGCCGGCGTTGGCCATGCCTTGTGCGTGTCGGTTGACCTGGAGCGCTTTCCAAATGTGCAGGCGCTGGCCGAGGCATATCCAAATGTCTTCGCCTCGGTCGGCGTACATCCCGATCACCAGGATTGCGAAGAGCCGACGGTCGAGCGCTTGGTCGAGTTGGCGCGCCATCCTAAGGTCGTTGCGATCGGCGAGACGGGCCTGGATTACTATCGTCTGCCGCGCGAGGCGGTCGACTGGCAGCGGGAGCGCTTTCGCACCCATATCCGTGCCGCGCGGAAAACGCGCAAGCCGCTCATCATCCATACCCGAAGCGCAGCGGACGACACCCTGGCGATCATGCGCGAGGAGGATGCCGGCGGGGTCGGCGGGGTCATGCATTGCTTTACCGAGAGTTGGGGCGTTGCCCGTCAGGCCTTGGACCTGGGGTTCTACATCTCTTTCTCGGGCATCGTCACATTCAAGAGCGCGGCGGATCTGCGCGAGGTCGCTCGGCAAGTGCCGCTGGACCGTTTGTTGGTCGAGACCGATTCGCCCTATTTGGCACCGATACCCTATCGTGGCAAGCGTAACGAGCCGGCTTATGTGCGCCATGTCGCGGACTTGATTGCCGATCTGCGGGGCCTGCCAGTCAAGACCATCGACGAGGCGACGACGGAGAATTTTTTCCGTCTTTTCAGTACCGCTAGCCGTAGCTAAGCGGCGGTCGGGCGCCTGGGGCGCCGAAACAAGACCTGCGGATATGCACAGTACCTGAGCCGCTGCTCTAGGTATGATTGTCCTGCTGTTAACCCTTAGGCCGGCCTATGGCGCTCACCCTTCGCCAACAGATTGTCTTGCCCACTGTCGTCGTGGCCGTTTTGGCGCTGGCGCTGCTTGTGCTATTGATCGGCGCCATGAGCGATATTCGGCGCGAGAATGAGCTTGTGCGCGAATGGACGCGTTCGTGCGAGCGCGCCGAGATGGCACTGTCGTCCGCCCGCAGCATGCAAGATGTCTTGGCGGAATCGCCGGCTTCGCCAAAACAACAGGACGAGTCCCATTTTAATTTCCTGGAGCATTACTGGCTGTTTACGCAATTGGTCACCAGCCCGGAGTTCACCGGCCATGTGCCGGCGGCCAGGAATATCGAGCTCGAACGGCATCGCTTGGCCTTGGATAAGTTTGAAAGCGAAAAGGATATTCGAGCGGCGCGGGCGTCGCTCGATTGGATCATCCCGCAACTGGCTGCGCAGGACCGCGTCTTCAGGACCGAAAAGCGTAATGCCTATGTTCGCTACTATGAGACGGTCAATGAACTGACGGCCCGGTCGTTTTACTTGGCATCGGCCATGGTCGGATTGATGGCGGTGGTCGGCGGCTTCTTATCCTTTTGGGCGACCCGTAGTGTCAGCCGGCGGCTGGAGTCGCTCAAGCGTCAGTGCAACAGCAGCGATAGCGTGAGTGTGGGCCCCGGCTTTGCCAAACATGATGAGTTGGATGACATTGCACGTTGTGTCATCGACATGCGTCGCCACGTCGTCAGCGGTTTGAATAGCGCCAAAATGCTCGAAGCGGCCGAAGACGAGCGTCGTCGAATCGCGATGGATATCCACGACCAAATCCTCGCCGATCTGACCCATTTGTCGCGTGATCTCAAGGCGGCAGCCAAGGATGCGAATAATCCGCATATCCTGCAATCTTTGGAAAAGGGCTTGGATGAAATCAAGAGCAGCATCCGGACCATCATGGACGATCTACATCCTCAAACGCTCGATATGCTTGGGCTGGAGGTGGCGCTTCGATCCTACATCGAGCGCAAGCTCGCCCACCCAGGTTTGCCCAGTTATTTTCTGAATGTCGATGAGGCTGTCGAGTCGGCTTTGACGGAATTCCAGAAGTTGACCTTGTATCGTATTGCGGTCGAAGCCATCAACAACGTGGTGAGCCACGCCCATTGCACGCGCTACGAGGTGGAATGCCGGCTGGGCAGCGGTTCGCTACTGCTCTCGGTGGAGGACAATGGCGTCGGTCTGAGCAATACGGATGCAGCGGATATGGGGCGCGGGCTATTCAACATCGAACAGCGCGCAAAGATGATCGACGCGACTGTCCGCTGGTCGCCGGCCCGCTTCAGCAGTGGCACTCGATTCGAGCTTGAGTTGCCGTTGGTGGCTAGGCAATAGAGATGAAGGCTATGGCGATGGAATGGCTGATCGCTGAAGATAATCCTAAGGATCGAGCCTTTCTGGCCGATTTGTTGTCGGATAGAGCGTTGCGTTTGGCCACCAATGGGGACGAGGCCTTCCAAATTGCGAGTTCGCTGGCGGAGCCGATGGTGATCACCGATTTGCAGATGCCTAAGCTGAATGGGATCGAATTCGCGCGTCGCCTATGGCGACATTCGCCGCAGGCCCGCATCGTGTTCTGGTCGCAGCATAAAGATGAGATGTATGTGCGCTCATTGGCCAAGATCATCCCAGCCGAGACGGTGTATGGCTATGTGCTGAAGGATAATGAGCCGACGCCACTACGTAAGGCGATCGAAACGGTATTTCTTGAGGGGCAATGTTGGATCGACCCGCAGTTGCGGCCGATTCAGGCAAGGACCCAGTCGCGCAACGAGGCAATCAACGATTTCGAGTACGAAGTGCTGGTGGATATCTCGTTGGGTCTGACCGATATGATGATCGCGCAGCGGCGCTATCTTTCCCGGCGTGGTGTACAGAACCGCTTGCAGTCGCTTTACGTCAAGCTAGGGATCGATCAGGAGAGGATTGCCGGCGATATGGGCGAGGCCATCAATATGCGCGCCCGGGCCGTGGCTATGGCGCTGCAGCGCGGCTTGATCAATGCCTACGAATTGCAAGAGGAAGAGCACAGGTTCAAGCAATGGCTGGAACGTCAGGATTCGAAGGCCTCAGACAACCGCCTCTGATTCTTCTTCGAAAACCAGCTGTGCCTTGCCTGTCTCGTCGACATCGACGGTAACGTCGCCGCCATTGGCCAAGCGACCGAAGAGCAATTCGTCGGCCAAGGCCTTGCGAATGGTTTCCTGAATCAAGCGCGACATCGGACGCGCCCCCATCAGCGGGTCGTAACCTTCTTTCGCCAGCCAGCCGCGCAGGGCTTCGGTGAAGTGGATGTCGACCTTCTTGGTATGCAGTTGTTCTTCAAGCTGCATCAAGAACTTGTCGACAACGCGCATGATGGTCGATTCGGACAGCGGCGTGAATGAGATAATCGCATCCAGTCGGTTGCGGAACTCGGGTGAGAACAGGCGCTTGATTTCGGCCATTTCGTCGCCGCTGGTTTCGGCTAGGGCGAAGCCGATGCTGGTCTTGCTCAGCGCCTCGGCGCCGGCGTTGGTGGTCATGATGATCACCACGTTGCGGAAGTCGGCCTTGCGACCGTTGTTGTCGGTCAGCGTGCCGTGGTCCATAACCTGGAGCAGCACATTGAAGATGTCCGGGTGCGCCTTCTCGATTTCGTCCAGCAGCAGTACGGAATAGGGGTGCTTGGTGATCGCCTCGGTCATCAGGCCGCCCTGCTCGAAGCCGACATAACCGGGGGGCGCGCCGATCAGCCGAGAGACGGCGTGGCGCTCCATGTATTCGGACATATCGAAGCGGATCAATTCCACGCCGAGGGTATAGGCGAGCTGGCGGGCCACCTCGGTCTTGCCGACGCCAGTTGGGCCGGAGAACAGGAAGGAACCGATCGGTTTTTGCGGGTTGCCTAGGCCGGAGCGGGACATTTTGATCGCGGTGGCCAGGGCTTCGATTGCCTTGTCTTGCCCGAATACCACGGCCTTGAGGTCGCGATCCAAGTTTTTCAGCGAATTGCGCTCGTCGCTGGCGACGGTCTTGGCCGGGATGCGGGCGATTTTTGCGACGATGTCCTCGATCTCTTTGTTGGTGATCAGCTTCTTCTGCTTGGACTTGGGCTGGATGCGCTGCGCGGCCCCCGCCTCGTCGATCACGTCAATGGCCTTGTCCGGCAGGTGACGGTCGTTGATGAAGCGCGCGGACAGTTCGGCCGCGGTCGATAGCGCTTGCTGGGTGTATTTGACGCCGTGATGGGCCTCGAACCGCGACTTCAGGCCCTTGAGGATGGCGACGGTTTCTTCGACCGAGGGTTCTTTGACATCGATCTTCTGGAAGCGGCGAGAGAGGGCGTGGTCCTTCTCGAAGATGCCGCGGTATTCATTGTAGGTGGTCGCTCCGATGCAGCGCAGCTGACCCGAGGAGAGCGCAGGCTTGAGCAGGTTGGAGGCATCCAAGGTGCCGCCCGAGGCCGCGCCGGCGCCAATGAGGGTGTGGATCTCGTCGATGAACAGGATGCCGTTTTCTTGGCTGCCCAGTTGCTTGAGCACGGCCTTCAGACGCTGCTCGAAATCGCCACGGTATTTTGTGCCAGCGAGCAGCGCGCCCATGTCCAGGGCGTAGACGGTGGCGCCGCTGAGGATTTCGGGTACTTCGTCTTGTACGATCTTGCGCGCCAGGCCTTCGGCGATGGCGGTCTTGCCGACACCGGCCTCGCCGACCAGCAAGGGGTTGTTCTTGCGCCGGCGGCACAGGGTTTGGATGAGCCGCTCAAGTTCATAGTCGCGGCCGATCAGCGGGTCGACTTTGCCGGCCAAGGCCTGGCTGTTGAGATTGATCGTGTAGGCATCGAGCGGAGAGCCGTTCACGCTTTCCCCGTCCTGTTCTTGGGTCGGCTCGGTGCGGTTATTCGCCGGCGTGCTTTCTTGCGGTGCCTTGGTGATGCCATGTGAGATGTAATTCACGACATCCAAGCGGGTGATGCCTTGTTGGTTGAGGTAATGCAAGGCATGCGAGTCTTTCTCGCCGAAGATGGCTACTAAGACATTGGCACCGGTCACTTCTTTCTTGCCGGAAGACTGGACGTGCAGGATGGCGCGTTGAATCACGCGCTGAAAGCCAAGCGTGGGTTGGGTATCGACCTCACTGTCACCGGGAACCCGGGGCGTGTGTTTCTCGATGAACTCGGCCAGGCTGCGCCGAAGCTGCTCGATATTGGCCATGCAGGCGCGCAGTACCTCGGTGGCGGAGGGATTGTCGAGCATCGCCAGCAACAGATGTTCCACCGTGATGAACTCATGGCGTTTCTGTCTGGCCTCCATAAAGGCCATGTGCAAGCTGACTTCCAACTCCTGGGCAATCATCGATCTTCCTCCATCACGCATTGCAGCGGATGCTGGTGGCTGCGGGCAAAATCAAGGACTTGTTTCACCTTGGTTTCGGCAACATCGCGCGGGAACAAGCCGCATATACCGACGCCTTCATTATGCACCTTGAGCATGATAAGTGTGGCCTGTTCCCGCCCCATGTAAAAAAAATTTTCCAAGACCTCAATGACGAATTCCATGGGGGTGAAATCGTCATTCAACAATAGCACGCGGTATAGAGGTGGCAGCGGCGCCTTGACGCGCTCAACTTCCAGTAATGTTCCATCTTGGTGCTGAACGGCCATGAATCCCACGCTCTATATGTGTGCACAACATAGTGCATTTTTGGAGGCATATGGATTTTTTTCAAGGGCTGTTGACGGCTTGGCTGGCTACCGGTTAAATGCAACTGTTCGGGGCGGGTGTAATACCTAAGTCGGTATCGTCCGCGTTCCGGGCGCATTCAAAAGCTATCGTTGTTTTGAGGAGTATTTGTTTTATGGCTACTGGTATCGTCAAATGGTTCAACGACGCTAAAGGTTTTGGTTTTATTACCCCCGATGGTGGCGGTGAGGATCTGTTCGCCCATTTTTCCGCGATCAACATGAACGGGTTTAAGACCTTGAAAGAGGGGCAGCGCGTTTCCTTCGAGATCGCCGAAGGCCCCAAAGGCAAACAAGCCGCCAATATCCAAGCCGCCTGAATAAAGACGTTCATACTACTGCGGTTGTTGCCGCTGGCTTTGCCAGTGGCCTGTGCTAGAGTCATTTGAAGTCGATAGCGCAGGAGAGGCAATGCGCACTGTAGGAGCACAAGGGCATGCTATGCCCGTAAATAACGAGAGCGGTTTTCTCCAGCAATCCGCAGTGGAGGCGCTGCCCCTGCTTTTGGACGGCTTGGATCGCCTACGTCCCGAGCTTGGCTCATTGGCCGATGAGCTGATTAACCTGCTGCGTAGCGATGCTATGCCGGTCGGTAATACGGTGCAGGGGACGCAAGAGACCTAAGCAGCACTTCTTACATGTGCCGGATGATTTCCTGGCCGAAGGCGGAACAGCTGATTTGCTTGGCGCCGTCCATCAGCCGGGCGAAATCGTAAGTCACCTGTTTGGCACCGATGGCCTTGCCCATACCGGCGATCAGTAGATCCGCCGCTTCAATCCAGCCCATATGGCGCAGCATCATCTCGCCCGAGAGGATGATCGAGCCCGGGTTGACATAGTCTTGGCCGGCATACTTGGGCGCGGTGCCGTGGGTGGCCTCGAACATCGCCACCGAGTCGGACAGGTTGGCGCCAGGGGCGATGCCGATGCCGCCCACCTCGGCCGCCAGGGCGTCCGAGATGTAATCGCCGTTCAGGTTCAATGTGGCAATCACATCATAATCTTCCGGTCGCAGCAGGATCTGCTGGAGGAAGGCATCGGCGATCACGTCCTTCACCACGATCCCGTTCGGCAGTTTCACCCATGGGCCGCCGTCGATCGGCTCGCCGCCGAACTCGCGCACGGCCAGCTCGTAGCCCCATTTCTTGAAGCCGCCCTCGGTGAACTTCATGATGTTGCCCTTGTGCACCAGGGTGACCGACTTGCGGCCGTTGTCGATGGCGTACTGGATGGCCTTGCGGATCAGGCGCTCGGAGCCTTCGACCGAGACCGGCTTGATGCCGATGGCGGAGGTCTCGGGGAAGCGGATCTTTTTGACCCCCATCTCCTTTTGCAGGAACTCGATCACCTTCTTTACCTCGGGAGAGCCGGCTTCCCACTCGACGCCGGCATAGATGTCCTCGGTGTTCTCACGGAAAATGACCATGTCCACCTTCTCCGGCGCTTTGACCGGGGAGGGCACGCCATCGAAGTAACGCACCGGACGCAGACAGACATAGAGGTCGAGCATCTGGCGCAGGGCGACGTTGAGCGAGCGGATGCCGCCCGAGGTCGGTGTGGTCAGCGGCCCCTTGATCGACACTACATAGTCGCGGGCGGCCTGCACCGTTTCGTCCGGCAGCCAGGTGTCGTTGCCGTAGACCTTGACCGCCTTCTCGCCGGCGTAGACCTCCATCCAGGCGATTTGGCGTTTGCCGCCATAGGCCTTGGTCACGGCGGCGTCGAGCACGGCGCGCATGACCGGGGTGATGTCGACCCCGGTGCCGTCGCCCTCGATAAACGGGATAATCGGCCGGTCCGGCACGTTCAGCGAGGCATCGGCGTTGACGGTGATCTTTGCGCCCTGGGCGGGAACCTGGATGTGGCTAGCGGACACGATAACTCCTGAAAAACAATCTATTTAAGAAGACGCGATGGCGCGCATCATTCTGTTCAACAAACCCTATGGGGTGCTCAGCCAGTTCACTTCTGAGGACGGCCATCCTGGGCTGAAGGAATTCATCCCCCTGGCGGGGGTGTATGCTGCAGGTCGGCTCGATGCGGACAGCGAAGGCCTGCTCATTTTAACCGATGACGGCGGGCTCCAGCACCGGTTGACCGATCCCAAGCACAAGTTGGCCAAGACCTATTGGGTCCAGGTCGAAGGTGTGCCGGACGAGGCGGCATTAGACAAACTGCGCCGGGGGCTGGATTTGGGCGATTTCATCACTCGGCCGGCGCAAGCCAAAATCATCGATGAGCCGGCCAATCTGTGGCCGCGCAATCCGCCGATCCGTTTCCGCAAGAGCGTGCCGACCACTTGGCTGGAGCTGGTCATCGCCGAGGGCAAGAACCGCCAGGTACGGCGGATGACGGCGAAGGTGGGCTATCCGACTTTGCGTTTGGTGCGGGCGCGGATTGGCGATTACGAGTTGGGCAGGTTGGCGCCCGGGGAGTGGCGCGATGTAGGGGCGATGCCGCCGCCCAAGCCGGTATCGGCCAAAGGCGGTTGGGGTTAGGCGGAGAGTTTCTTTTGCCAGTGGTGGGCGCGGCTCAGGATTTCGGCTTGGTCCAATGTCAGGCAAACTTTGTCGCGCACTACTTCCTGGCCGGCGATCCAGACGTGGCTCACCTCCTGCCGCCCGGCGCTGTAGACCAGGTGCGAGATCGGGTCGTAGCACGGCTGGGTGTGCGGGCCGGATAGGTCCACCGCCACCACGTCGGCGTGCTTGCCGACCTCGAGCGAGCCGATCCGGTCGTCCAGGCCTAGCGCGCGCGCGCCGTTCAGGGTGGCCATGCGTAAGGCGGTGTGGGCTGGCACGATTTCGGGCTTGCCCGACATGCCCTTGGCCAATAGGGCGGCCAGGTGCATCTCCTGCCAACAGTCCAGCCGGTTGTTGCTGGCCGAGCCATCGGTGCCGATGCCCACATTGATGTCCTTGGCGAGCAAGGCCGACTTCGGCGCGACGCCACTGGCCAGCTTCAAGTTGGACGTGGGGCAATGTGCGATGTGGCAGTTGTATTCGGCCAGCAGCTCGATCTCTTCGTTCAGCAGATGGACGGCATGCACGCCGATGAACTCGGGCCCGAGCAGGCCCAGATGGCGTAGACGTTCGAGCGGCCGTACACCGTATTGGCTAAGGCTTTGATGGATCTCGTCATGGGTCTCGTGGATGTGGATATGGATCGGCAGATCCAGTTGCTTGGCGTAGGTCAGCACCTTTTCCAGGGTGCGGTCGCTGGTCGAGTAGGGCGCGTGGGGGGCGAAGCAGAACGAGACCAGCGGATGGTCACGCATCGCATCGCGCAAGGCCAATCCTTTCTGCAGATAACCATCGAGATCGGCTGCATAGTTGGACGGGAAGTCGATGACGATGATGCCTGTCGCAATGCGCTGTCTGGCCTCGGTCGCGGCCTGGACCGCCGCCTCGGGGAAGAAGTACATGTCGTTGAAGCAGGTGATGCCGCCCTTGAGCATTTCCAGGCAGGCCAGGCGCGAGCCGTCGTAGACGAACTCCGGCGACAGCCAGCGCTTCTCCGCCGGCCAGATGTGTTCCTGCAGCCAGGTCATCAGCGGCAGGTCGTCGGCGAAGCCGCGTAGCAGGGTCATGGCGGCGTGGGTGTGCAGGTTGATCAGGCCCGGGATCAGGACATGGTCGGGTAGGCGGTGGTGTTGGTCGGCCGCGTATTCGGCGTCGGCCTGGGCCCAGGGCAGCAGGGCGACGATGCGGCCGGCCTGGATCAGCAGGCTGTAATCCGGTAGGGCGACCCCGTCGGGTTCCACCGGGACGATCCAACCCGCGTCGATGCGGGTGTCCACCGCTTGTTTGTTTGTCATAAGGCCGCATCGTACGGGGGCTTCGGGCCGGCTGGCAACCGCCCGTGCCCGTAAAGCACCGGCATAGGGGGGGTGTCCTTGTCTGGCGCGGTTTTCCGGCCGATTGCCGGGGGTAGGGCGCCCCCTCGGATCATGGTAGAATTCGGTCGCTAAAAACCCGATAACGACATCGTCACGACGACCCCGCCAATGGAACAGTTCGCCAAAGAAACACTCCCCGTCAGCCTCGAAGAAGAAATGCGCCGTTCCTACCTCGATTACGCCATGAGCGTGATCGTCGGCCGCGCGCTGCCCGACGTCCGGGACGGCTTGAAGCCGGTGCACCGGCGCGTCTTGTTCGCCATGCACGAGCTCTCCAACGACTGGAACAAGGCCTATAAGAAATCGGCCCGCGTGGTCGGCGACGTGATCGGTAAATACCACCCGCACGGCGATACGGCGGTGTACGACACCATCGTCCGCATGGCCCAGGACTTCTCCCTGCGCTACCCGCTGGTCGACGGCCAGGGCAACTTCGGCTCGGTCGACGGCGACAACGCGGCGGCCATGCGTTACACCGAGATCCGCATGGCCAAGATCGCCCACGAGCTCCTGGCCGACATCGACAAGGAGACGGTGGACTTCGGCCCCAACTACGACGGTTCCGAACACGAGCCGCTGATCCTGCCGGCCAAGTTCCCCAACCTGCTGGTCAACGGTTCGGCCGGTATCGCGGTCGGCATGGCGACCAACATCCCGCCGCACAACCTGAACGAGATCACCGCCGCCTGCCTGGCCGTGCTGCACAAGCCGGAGATCACGGTCGACGAGCTGATCGAGATCGTGCCGGCGCCCGACTTCCCCACCGCCGGCATCATCTACGGCCTGACCGGGGTCAAGGACGGCTACCGCACCGGCCGCGGCCGCGTGGTCATGCGCGCCAAGTGCCACTTCGAGGATATCGAGAAGGGCGGCGGTCGCCAGGCCATCATCATCGACGAGCTGCCCTACCAGGTGAACAAGGCCAACCTCTGCGCCAAGATCGGCGAGCTGGTGCGGGATAAGGCGATCGAGGGCATCAGCGAGATCCGCGACGAGTCGGACAAGTCCGGCATGCGTGTGGTGATCGAGCTGCGCCGGGGCGAGATGCCCGAGGTGATCCTGAACAATCTGTACAAACAGACCCCGATGCAGGACACCTTCGGCATGAACATGGTGGCCCTGGTCGACGGCCAACCGCGCCTGCTCAACCTCAAGCAGTTCCTCGAGGCCTTCCTGCGCCACCGGCGCGAGGTGGTCACCCGCCGCACCCAATTCGAATTGAAGAAGGCCCGTGAGCGCGGCCACATCTTGGAAGGCTTGGCTGTGGCCCTGGCCAACGTCGACGAGATCATCGCCCTGATCAAGGCCTCGCCGACCCCGGCCGAGGCCAAGGTCGGTCTGATGGGCAAGGCCTGGCGTTCCGCCCTGGTCGAGGAGATGCTTGGTCGCGCCACCGGCGATCTGTACAAGCCGGCCGGCCTCGGCGCCGAGTTCGGCCTGCACAAGAAGGGCTACTTCCTGTCCGACGCCCAGGCCCAAGCCATCCTGGAGCTGCGCCTGCAACGCCTGACCGGCCTGGAGCAGGACAAGATCGTCGGCGAATACAAAGAGGTGATGACCCGCATCGCCGACCTGCTCGACATCCTGGACAAGCCCGAGCGGGTCACCCAGATCATCGGCGACGAACTCACCGACATCAAGAACGCCTTCGGCGACAAGCGTCGCAGCGAGATCGTCACCGACGCGCGCGAGATGTCGCTGGAAGACCTGATCGCGCCCGAGGACGTGGTGGTCACCCTGTCCCACACCGGCTACATCAAGGCCCAGCCGCTCGACGAATACCGTACCCAGAGGCGCGGCGGCCGCGGCAAGCAGGCGACCACGACCAAGGAAGAGGACTTCATCGAGAAGCTGTTCATCGCCAACACCCACGACTACATCCTCTGCTTCACCAACCGCGGCCGCATGTTCTGGCTCAAGGTCTACGAGGTGCCGCAGGGCAGCCGCATCGCGCGCGGCAAGCCCATCGTCAACCTGCTCAAGATGGAGCCGGGCGAGGTGGTCAACGCCATCCTGCCGGTCAAGGAGTTCGACGACCAGCACTTCGTGTTCATGGCCACCGCCAACGGCACCGTGAAGAAGACGCCGCTGTCCGACTTCTCCCGTCCGCGCACGGCCGGCATCATCGCCGTCAGCCTGGACGACGGTGACCACCTGATCGGCGTGGCGATCACCGACGGCAGCCACGACGTCATGCTGTTCACCGACGAGGGCAAGGCCAACCGCTTCGAGGAGACCGATGTCCGCGCCATGGGCCGCGGCGCCCGCGGCGTACGCGGCATGAAGCTGGGCAAGGGCGCCAAGGTCATCTCGCTCTTGGTCGCCGAGAACGAGCAGCAGGCCGTGCTCACCGCCACCGAGAACGGCTATGGCAAGCGCACCTCGATCACCGAGTACACCCGCCATAACCGCGGCGGCCAGGGCCTGATCGCCATCCAGACCACCGCCCGCAACGGCAAAGTGGTGGCCGCCACCCTGGTCGACCCGGACGACGAGATCATGCTGATCACCACCGGCGGTGTGCTCATCCGCACTCGGGTCAAGGAGATCCGGGAACTCGGCCGCTCCACCCAGGGCGTTACCCTGATCAACCTGGGCGAGGGCGAAAAACTGTCCGGCCTGCAACGGGTGTTGGAGTCGGACGAGGACGAATAAGCCACAGTCCTTGTTTATTAGGCGCAAGGGGCGGCCATTTGGCCGCCCTCTTTTTATGGCGCCCGATATGATTTGGCGCCGGTGTCACTGCCCGCTATTGCGGAGATGGAAAATGACGAAATCCAGATCGATATTCACGCTGTTCATGGCGGGCGTTTCTTTTTGCGTTTGCATGACTGCTGCTGCTCAGACTGCAGTCGTCACCCAGAGCAGCCTGCTGGCCTGGGCCGAGCGGGAATATCCGGAATATTTCGGCGGCGGCGGGGTGGACAGTGTCTATTCTGGATACCCGGTCCGTTACTACCCCAGCAGCGGCAACTACATCGGCTTTGTCGGTGAGGACGTCTATGTGCTGGGGCCAATCACAGAGGATGAACCGCTTCGCGTCGGCACCCTGGCCAGTTTCGTCTGTCAGGTATACCCGGACTGCGGCGTGAGCACGCCTATCGGTTCCAGCCGCTATGTTACGCAGGGCGGCATCCATGAACTGCTGAAGGGCTGGGGGACGGGCCAGACGGTGAACGGCAAGGTGTTGATCTACAATCACAACGCCGATGGCAGTATCGGTGCGCTATTTCAGCGGACGACCGATAGCTGCGCGGCACAGATCGAATCGGACGGCAGCATTTCCTATACTTCGGGCGGCCAAACCATCCACTACCGCTATGAGGACACGGCGGAGACCGTAAGCACAGCGACGATACGGGTCAAGCTATACCCGAACGACAGCGCAACCGGCACAGCGGCTACGAATGCCTACATCGAACTCACCAAGGACTCGGGTTATTACCGCGTGGTTACCAACGGGGCGGCGCTTGAACAGGTTTGTGCGGGTCCTTCGGTCTATGATGCCGCTGGCCGATTCCCGAGCATTGACGGCCGGCTGGCTGGATCCGCCGGCACTTGGCGCGGTCGTGTGGCAGACCAGCCAGAATCCTCGTTTGTGGCCACCACGGCGCGGCCCAGTTATGCCCGACTCGACGCCTCATGCGATGTGGTCATCAATTCGGCGGGACAGGCGACGGTGACTATCGATGGCGTTACATTGCCCGTGTTCTACACCACCGATCTGTTGATGGATCAGAAAACCATGCGCACGATGTTCAGCAACAACCCCCAAATCAACCCGAAGACTACCTACGCCTTGCAGTACGGCAGTTCGGGTTTCAATGGCGCCTTCACCGTCTATGTACCGCCGATGACATATATCGACTCGGCTAACATCTCGTTCAACAGCGACTGGACGATTGCCTGCGTGACCACCCGCCAGTGATCTACTGACTATCCTTCGCCTGGGCTCTATGGGGCAGCCGATCGGCTGCCCCTTTTCGTGATGACGCGTCTTCTGCCATCGGCTCTCTAATCGCGTTGCATTTCGTCAGCCGGCTCACTCTCCGGTGCTGGTAGCCCTCGGCCGTAGAACAGGGCATAGAGCACCGGGATGATGAACAGCGACAGCAGCGGCGCGGTGATCATGCCGCCGGCCAGCGGCGCGGCGATGCGTTTCATCACGTCGGAACCGGCCGCGTCGCTGAGCAGGATGGGTAGCAGGCCGGCCAGGATGACGGCCATGGTCATCGCCTTGGGCCGAATGCGGAGCAGGGCGCCTTCGACGATGGCCTCGCGCAGCACAGCGGCGGTGATGGCTTCGCCGTCAGCGCGACGCCGCTGCACCGCTTGGTCGATATAGAGCAGCATGACCACGCCGAACTCGGTGGCGACGCCGGCTAGGGCAATGAGGCCGACGGCGACCGCGACCGAGAGCTGATAGCCCAAGCCATAGACCAACCAGAAACCGCCAACCAGCGCGAACGGCAGGCAGAGCAAGACCAGCAGGGGCCGTGCCGTCTCTCGGAAATGGGCGGCGAGCAGCAGCAAGACCAGGGCTAGGGTCGCGGGTATCACCCAGGCAAGGCGGTCCTTGGCGCGTTCCAGTTCGAGGTATTGGCCGGTCCAGGCGATGGCATAACCCGGCGCCAGTTTGATTTGGCGTTCGATGGCGGCATTGGCCCGCTGCACGTAGCCGCCGATGTCGCGGTCGGCGAGGTCAATGTAGACATAGCCGGTGAGCCGGCCGTTTTCGCTGCGAATCTCGGCCGGCCCGTCGACTACGCCGATGTGGGCTACTTCGCTTAATGCGATGGAGGCGCCGTTCGCCGCTGTCAGCAGGCTGGCCTCCAGCGCGCGCAGCGAGGTGCGCTGGGCGCGGGGATAGCGCAGGTTGACCGAATAGCGTTCGCGCCCAGCGATCACGGTGGTGACGGTCTCGCCGCCGATGGCGCCCTCGACCAAGCGCTGGATGTCGGCGGCGGTGATGCCATAGCGGGCCGCCCGGGCGCGGTCGATGTCGATGTCGATGTAACGGCCGCCGAAGGCGCGCTCGGCGAAGGCTGCGCGCGTGCCCGGCACGTCGTGCAGAGCAGCGGCGACGCGACCGGCCGCATCGGCGATGCCGGCCAGGTCGGGGCCGGTGACCTTGACCCCGAGCGTGGTGCGCACGCCGGTGGCCAGCATGTCGATGCGGGTGCGGATGGGATTGCCCCAAGCATTGGTCAGCCCGGGCAGGTTGACCGTGGAGTCGAGCTTGCGGATCAGTTCTTCGACCGTTTCACCTGCGGGCCACTGCTCGCGCGGCTTGAGCAGGATGGTGGTCTCCAGCATCGATAGCGGCGCCGGGTCGGTAGCGGTGTCGGCACGGCCGGCCTTGCCGAAGACGCGCTCGACTTCGGGCATCTGCCGGATCAAGCGGTCGGTGGTTTGCAGGACCCTGGACGCTTCGTCGATAGAGAGGCCGGGCAGGGTGGTGGGCATGTAGAGCAGGTCGCCTTCATAGAGCGGTGGCATGAATTCGCTGCCCAGCCGGGCGAGCGGCCAGGCCGTGCTAAGCAACAAGACCAGGGCCAGGGCCAGCGTGGCGCGGGGGCGGTCGAGTGCGGCGGCGAGTAGCGGCCGGTAGGCCTCTTGCAGCCAGCGATTGAGCGGATTGGCCTGTTCGCTACGGATGCGGCCACGGATGACATAGCCCATCAGCACCGGGGTCAAGGTCACGGCCAACGCGGCGGCGGCGGCCATGGCATAGGACTTGGTGAAAGCGAGTGGGGCGAACAACCGGCCCTCCTGCCCGGTCAGCGCGAACACCGGCAGAAAGGACACGGTAATGACCAGCAGCGAGAAGAACAGGGCGGGGGCGACCTCGACCGCTGCATTGCGCGCGACTTGCCAATGGTCGGCCTCGGGCCCGGCGCGTTCCAGGTGTTTGTGCATGTTCTCGATCATGACGATGGCGGCGTCGACCATGGCGCCGATGGCGATGGCGATGCCGCCGAGCGACATGATGTTGGCGCTGACGCCTTGCAGCTGCATGACGAGGATGGCGATGAGGATGCCGAGCGGCAGCGTGACCACCGCGACCAGGGAGGAGCGGATGTGGAACAGGAAGACGAGGCAGACCAGGGCGACGGTGAGCGATTCCTCGACCAGTTTTTCGCTCAGGTTGTGCACGGCGCGCTTGATCAGGCCGGAGCGGTCGTAGGTGACAACTAGCTCGACGCCTTTGGGCAGGCCGGCACGGATTTGTTGCAGCCTTTGCTTGACCGCAGCGACGGTGTCGAGCGCGTTGTGGCCGTAACGCATGACGACGATGCCGCCCACCGTGTCGCCTTCGCCATCGAGGTCGGCCACGCCGCGGCGCGGTTCCGGCCCCGTTTGGACATGGGCCACTTGGCCGAGGTGGATCGGGTTGCCTTCGGCATCGCTGCCGAGCGGCACCTTGCGCAGGTCGGCCAGCGATTCGAGATAGCCGTTGGTGCGCACCATGTATTCGGCACTGGCCATGTCGACGGTGGAGCCGCCGCCGGATTGGTTGGCGGCGCGGACTGCATCGGCGACTTGGCCGAAGCTTAGTCGATAGGCGGCCAGGCGGTTGGGGTCGACCTCGATCTGGAACTGCTTGGCAGCAGCGCCGACGCTGGCCACCTCGGCCACGCCAGATACGCTTTGCAGTTCGTACTTGAGGAAGAAGTCCTGCAGGGCGCGCAGCTCGTGGTTGTCGTGCTTGCCGCTGCGGTCGACCAGGGCGTATTGAAAGACCCAGCCGACGCCGGAGGCGTCGGGGCCGAGCGTAGGCGTGACGCCGGGCGGCAGGCGGCCGTTAGCCTGGGCCAGGTACTCGAGCACGCGCGAGCGGGCCCAATAAGGATCGGTGCCATCCTTGAAGACGATGTAGATGAAGCTCTCACCGAACATCGACACGGCGCGTACCGCTGTCGTGCCAGGCACCGAGAGTAGGGCGGTGGTCAGTGGGTAAGTAACTTGGTCTTCCACCCGCTGCGGCGGCTGGCCGGGATAGCTCGCTGTGACGATGACCTGCACATCGGCGATATCGGGAATGGCGTCAAGCACCAAATGGCGACTGGCGGCGATGCCCCAAAGGGCGAGCGCCAGGCTGGCGACGAGCACCAGTAGACGATGGCGAATGGACCAATCGACGAGGCGGGCAATCATGCGCTTATTGGTCCTTCAGGCGCTCGGCTGTGGCGGCGATGGAGGCGGCCGCATCGAGTAGGAACTGGCCGTTGACCGCGACCTGGTCGCCGGCCTCGATACCATGGAGAATGGCAGTCCGTTCTGCCGTCTCGATACCGGTCACTACCTTAACCGGCATGAAATGGCCGTTGCCCACGGCGCGCATCACGAAGTTGCCGTGGCCGGTGCGCATCACGGCATTTCTA
>JAJZTS010000074.1 GCA_021848725.1 Pseudomonadota bacterium | reverse complement strand
ATAGGATGCCGGCAAGGTGGCGGATGCGGATCATGAATGTCTCCTTTATCGTTGATTGGCCGCTTCTTTGATCATGCGCGGCTCGAATTGGTTCGCGGCCAGTGTATCCATGGCGCCCATCGCAGTGTTCTCGGTCTTGAACGGCCCGACGCGCACGCGGTACAGGGCGGCGCCGGCATTGTCGATCTTTTGTACCGCGACATCCATGCCGAGCAGGGCCAGCTTGGCCTTGAGCCGATCGGCATCGGCCGGGCTTTTGAGGGCGGCGACCTGTAGCCAGTACTGCTCGCGCGGCAGTTCCGGCGCCGGGGCCTTGTCTTTGGCGTTGCCCTGCAGAATGCGATAGAAGGTGTAATCCGGCGCCGGTGGCTGGTTGCTGGATTCAAGCGTGGGCGGCACGGCCGGCCCGGGTTTTGCCGCCGCGACCGGAGGGGTTGTCGCGGCGACTGGTTTTGTGCTGACGGCCTTGTCTTGGCGCAGGGCCGGGATCAAATAGAGATACACCGCGACGCCGGCCGCCGCGACCAGGCCGAGCACCATGCCCATCATCAGCCCGACGAAGAGGCCGCCGCGTTTGCCGCGCGCGCCGCTTTTCGTTTCGCGAGAGTTGCTGGGCGCGGGTGCGTTGCTGCGCGAGCGATAGCGGCTCATTACATCTTGTCCGGAGCGGAGACGCCCAAGAGTTGCAGGCCGCTGGCCAGCACTTGGCGGGTGGCGGCGATCAGCAGCAGACGGGCTTGCTTCAGCGCCTCATCCTCGACCAGGAACTGGCAGTTCACATAGTAGCCGTGCAGGTCGGCCGCCAGGTCCTTCAGGTAGTAGGCGATCAGGTGCGGCGCCATCTCGTGCGCGGCGGCATCGCAGAGCTGCGGGAACTCGGCCAGGCGGCCGAGCAGGGCCAGTTCGCTGGCATGCTCCAGCCGCGCCGGGTCGGCGTCGGCCAGGTCGGCGATATTGCCGCCCCAGCCGTTCAGCACGCTGGCGATGCGGGCATGGGCGTACTGGATGTAATAGACCGGGTTGTCGCTGCTCTGCGACTTGGCCAGGTCGAGGTCGAAGTCGAGGTGTTGTTCCGACTTGCGCAGCACGTAGAAGAAACGGGCGGCGTCGTTGCCGACCTCGGCCCGCAGCTCGCGCAGGGTGACGTACTCGCCCGAGCGGGTGGACATCGACGCCTTCTGGCCGTTGCGGTAGAGCACGGCGAACTGGACCAGGGCGACCGTTAGCTTGTCGGGATCGGCGCCGCCGGCCTGGAGCGCGCCCTTCACCCGCGGGATGTAGCCGTGGTGGTCGGCGCCCCAGACGTCGATCACCCGGTCGAAGCCGCGTTCGAACTTGTTCAGGTGATAGGCGATGTCGGCGGCGAAATAGGTCCACGAGCCGTTATCGCGCCGGACCACGCGGTCCTTCTCGTCGCCGAACTCGGTCGAGCGGAACCAGAGCGCGCCGTCCTGTTCGTAGATGTGGCCGTTCTTCTGTAGCCGCTCGACGGCGCGGTCGATCAGGCCGGATTCGTGCAGCGACTTCTCCGAGAACCACTGGTCGAACACGACGCCGAATTCGGTCAGGTCGTTGCGGCCGTCGCCCAATTGCTCGGTCAGCGCGTAATTGTGGAGGTAGGCGTAGTCGTCGCCGAGCAGACGCTTGGCGCAGGCGATCAGGTGGTCGAGGTGCTCCTCCGGCGCCTCGCCGCGATCGGGCGCACCGGCCAGTAGCTCAGCCGCGGGCCGCTTATAGCGATCCGCGTGCAGCGCGAAGATGCCCTCGGCCATCCGCTTCACGTAGTCGCCCTGGTAGGCGTTGCCGGGGAAGGGCACGAACTCGGAACACAACTCCAGGTAGCGTAGCCAAGTCGACAAGGCCAGGATGTCCATCTGCCGACCGGCGTCGTTCACGTAGTACTCGCGCTGCACGTCGTAGCCGGCGAAGGCCAGCACATTGGCCAGGCTGGCGCCGAAGGCGGCGCCGCGGCCATGGCCGACGTGCAGCGGCCCGGTCGGGTTGGCCGAGACGAATTCGACTTGTACCTTTTCATTCTTGCCCAGGCCGGTGCGGCCATACTCGGCACCCTGTGCCAGGATGTGTGCGGCTAGGCGCTGCTTGGCCACGGGCTTGATGAAGACGTTGATGAAGCCGGGGCCGGCGATCTCGACCTTGTCGACCAGATCGGAGGCGGGCAGTGCGGCGACCAGGTCGTTGGCGACCTCACGCGGATTGCGCTTGAGGCCTTTGGCCAGTTGCATCGCGAGATTGCAGGCCCAGTCGCCGTGCGCGGCTTGTTTGGGCCGGTCGAGTTCGATGTTGAAGTTTGCGTCGGACGCGATTCGCGCGAGGGCCTGACCGAACAATTCGGCCAGGTGCGCTTTGGGGTCGATGTAGCGGGCGGTCATAAGGGCAGGCTTGGAAAGTTCTTCGAATTATATCCGCAACCGGCGGGTCCGCCTGTTTTGTAGGCCCTTAGAAATCCAGTGGGTCGACATCGAGGCTCCATTTCACCGTGCGTGTTTGCTGGGTCCGCACGGCCTCGAGCCAGGCACTCAAGAACGCGTGCAAATGCTTGCGTGAACCGGCTTGCACCAACAGTTGCGCCCGCTCGCGCCGCGCGATGCGGGCGAGCAGCGCGGGCGTCGGGTCGTACAAGGTCGCACCGTGTTCCTGCGCCAGGACGAGGCCCGCCTGCCGGGCGCGGTCGAGAAAGGCCAACGCATCGTCGATTTGGCCGGCCTCGGCCCGCAACAAGGCCTGATGCGTGTACGGCGGGAAGTCGGCCTCGCGCCGCTCCTTCAGGGTCTGCGCCGCGAAAGCCGCGAAATCGTGTGCCTGCAGGGCGCGGTAGAGCGGATGGGTCGGATAGCCGGTCTGCACCAGCACCTCGCCCGTGTGCGCGGCGCGGCCGGCGCGGCCGGCCACCTGCATGAGCTGGGCGAACAGTCGCTCGGTGGCGCGGAAGTCGGGCGAGAGCAAGGCCTGGTCGGCGCCGAGTACGCCGACCAGGGTCAGGTGCGGGAAGTCGTGGCCCTTGGTCACGATCTGGGTGCCGACCAGGATGTCGACCTCGCGGGCATTGACCGCCGCGCGCATCGCGGCGAAGGCGCCGCGCTTCGACGCGGTGTCGCGGTCGATGCGTAGGATGCGCGCCGCCGGGAAACGCTCGGCCAGGGTCTCTTCCAGCCGCTGGGTGCCCTGGCCGGCCGGGCGCAGATCCGGGCTACCGCAATCGGGGCAGACCTCGGGCGGGCGCGACATCAGGCCGCAGTGATGGCAGCGCAATTCAAAACCGCCTTTGCGCCGGTGCAGGACCTGGTGTGCCGAACAGCGCGGGCAGGGCACGACATAGCCGCAGCTGTTGCAGAACAGGGTCGGTGCGAAGCCGCGCCGGTTGATGAACAACAGGCTTTGTTCGCCCCGCGCCAGGCGATCTTCCAGCGCGCGGGCGAGGCTGGCCGACAGGCCTTGGCGCGGCCGGTCGGCCCGGGTGTCGATCAGCCGCACCGCCGGCAGCGCGGCCTGGGCATGGGCGCGCTCGGGCAGTTCCAGCTTGCGGTAGCGGCCGCGCGTGGCATTGAGCCAGGTTTCCAGCGAGGGCGTGGCCGAGCCGAGCACAATGGGGAGGCCCAGCGTGCGGGCGCGCCAGACCGCGACATCGCGTGCCGAATAACGCAGGCCTTCTTCCTGCTTGTAGGAGCCGTCGTGTTCCTCGTCGACCACGATCAGACCCAGGCGGTCGAGCGGCGTGAACACCGCCAGCCGGGTGCCGAGCACCAGGTCGACCCGGCCATCCAGGCAGGCGCGCCAGCCGTGCAGACGCTCGCCGTCGGACAGGCCGCTGTGCAGGCTGACCAGGCGGGCACTGGGTAGGCGGGCGCGGAATGCCGCCTCGGTCTGCGGCGTGAGATGGATCTCCGGGACCAGCACCAGGGCCTGGCGGCCGGCCGCGAGTTGGGCCTCGATCAGGCGCAGATAGACCTCGGTCTTGCCGCTGCCGGTGATGCCATGCAGTAGCCAGGCGTTGAAGCCGGCCGGGGCTTGGCCGATGGCCTCGACCGCGGCGGCCTGCGCCGGCGTCGCCGGCGGGCGCCGCGCGGGTTGGACCGGCGCGGGTGCCAGCTCGGCCGGCCGGACCCAACCTTGTTTCAGCCACTCGCGCAGGAAAGCCCGCCAGGGCGCGGCCTCGCCGGCCGGCAGCGGGCCGGCCGCCAGGCGCGCGGCGAGCTGGCGCTGTGCCTTGGCGCGCGGATTCAGGTTCTGGCTATGGGCCGTGCCGGCCGGGGTCAGGGCGTAGGCGGCCGGCGGGTTCGGCCGCCGCGTCCGCGTGCGCTTGAGGGCCGGCGGCAGCAGCGACAGCAAGGTGGCGCCGAGCGGGAATTGGTAATAGTCGGCGGCAAAGCGGGCCAGCTTGAGCCAGGCCTCTGGCAGCGGCGGCAGGCTGCGGTCGATGGCGATGACCGCTTTAAGCTGCTCCGGCGCGATTTCGCTCTGCGCGGGCAGCGCGACGATCAGGCCGACCTGGCGTCGTGGCCCGAACGGCACGGTCACCAGGCGGCCGATATCGCCCGTGTCCGCCGCCGCCGCCTGGTAATCGAATAGGCGGGGCAGCGGGACATCGAGGGCGACGCGGACGATGGGCATAGGCGAGTTTAGGGGACCAAGTTAAAGTAATTTATTCAAAAATCGGGCGAAGCCCGTCCGGCACAAGCCGCTTTTCGGCTTGTCCACGAAACCTGTGGATAAGTTTGTGGAAAAGCTGTCGCGAAAACGTAACGAGGCCTTATGGCGACGGCCTTTGCACTTGTCAGCCCATAAAAAAGGCAAATATTTTCCCATTATTTATCAATGCATTACGGAATGTTTGAATGGGCGGCCTAATCGCTTGACAGTCACGGCGAAAAGGCATTGCGTCATGTGCATAAGTGATCGCTAAAGTAGCCCGGATTACGGGGTTTTGCCGTTGGCCGCTGGGTCGATCGCCCAGTCTATCAAGGCTTCCTGGGCCTTGCCGGCGGCCGAGGCGTTGGCGTGGTTGACCAAAAACACCAGAACCTTGCGCCGGCCTTGCTGATCCAGCACGTAACCGGCCATATTGCGCACGCCGTTGAGGCTACCGGTCTTGAGCCAGGCGCGGCCGGCCTGGGGGCTGCCGTTCAACCGGCTCTTCAGGGTGCCGTTCAGGCCCAGCACCGGGAGCGAGGCGGCGAAGGCATAGAAGGCCGGGCTCTGCGGGGCCCAGGCCAAGAGTTTGGCCAGCGAGGCGGCCGAGATGCGTTCGATGCGCGACAGGCCGCAACCGTTTTCGAGCACCAACTCCGGCAGGTCGAGGCGTTTCTCCGCCAGCCAGGCGCGGATTGCGCGCTCGCCCTTGTCCCATGTGGCCGGGGCGCCATAACGCGCGGCGCCGAGATTGAGGAACAGCATCTTGGCCATGACGTTATTACTGTAGGTATTCACGTCGCGCGCGATCAGCGCCAGCGGCAAGGAGTCGAATTCGAACAACGTGCGGGCCGAGGCCGGTGCCGCGGCGATGCGCACATTGCCGCGATGGCGTCCGCCCAATTCCTGCCACAGCGTCGAGAACACGGCGCCGACGGTATCGCTCGGCGCGAGCAGGTTGAGCCACAGCACTTGGTCGGCACAGGCGGCGGGGTAATGGCCTTGCAGGAGCAGCGTGGTTTTGTCCAAGGTCGGGACGACGCCGTCATGCCAGCCGTTGCAAGTGCCGCCGTTGAGGGCGAGTTCGTCTTTGATCGTGATGCCGGCGATGGGCGGGTCCAATTGTGTGCGTACCTTGCGCCCGTCTGGGCTGAGCCGCAGTGCGACCGCGTTCTGGCTAACGATCAGCGCTGTGGGCGAGGCGTTGTAAGGCTTCAACGGCGCTTGATCGAAGTGGCCGGGGTCGGTCGCCTCGATTTGATAAAAACGCTGATCGATCAGAATGTCGCCGCGAATCTCGCGGATGCCGCGTGCGCGCAGTTCGCGCAGCAGCAGCCAAAACCGCTCCAGCGACAAGGCGGGGTCGCCGCCGCCTTGTAGGATCAGCGCACCTTTCAACACGCCGCTCTTGATCTCGCCATCGATGAGCACGCGGGTCTTCCAGGTGAAGCTCGGATTGAGGCTATCCAAGGCGGCCAGGGTCGTGAGCACCTTCATGACCGAGGCCGGGTTGAACGAGCGCTCCTCGCCCAAGGCCAGCTGCGGCGCGGCATCGCCCGCGGCCTGCACCAGCACGCCGACATGGCTATCCGGGATGGCGGCCTCCTGCAGTGCGGCCTCGACCCCAGCGGGCAGGCCGGCGCCGAAGGCAACACAGGGAATAAACAGACAGGCAATGCAAAAATATCGGAACATATCGGCGAGTCAGTGAAGCCGCCAGCGCGGCGCGTAGACAGATCATAAAGGGGAGGGGGTGGCTTGACCACGTTGTTGCAATGCGAGCTGAAGCCTTCGCGTCGCCTGCGGCATAGCCAAACGGCCTTGCATGGCTTGGCCCTGCTCGGGCTGGTGCTGGCCGATTTGCCCTGGCCGGCCAAGGCGATGGGCGCCGTGCTCGTCGCGATTTCGCTCTGGCGGCGGCAACGAGTTCAAGCGGTCGTCGCGCTGCGTTGCCAAGCCGACGGCCGTCTAGAGCTAGGACAGGACCAGAACTGGCAGGCCGTCGAACTCCTGCCGGGCAGTGTGGTATGGCCGTGGTTATGCGTGTTGCGGCTGCAAGCAGACCGCCGGCAACAAACGGTTACGGTGTTGCCCGATAGCCTGGAGGTCGAAAAATTCCGGCGGCTGCGGGTGTGGCTGCGTTGGCGGGCAGCGGTGCCGCGGAGGCCTGGGC
>JAJZTS010000073.1 GCA_021848725.1 Pseudomonadota bacterium | reverse complement strand
AGCAGTACGCCGAAAAAGCCGAACAGCTGGCCGAAGGCCATCAAGGCGAAGATCACCGCCACCGGGTGCAGGCCGACCCGTTCGCCGACCAAGCGCGGCGTGACCACCATGCCTTCCAGTAGCTGACCGAAGCCGAATACCAGCCAGACCGGGATCAGCGCGGCGAGATCGCCGTGCTGGCCCAGACCGGCCAGGGTGGCGAGCAACAGGCCGACGATGACGCCGAGATAGGGCACGAACACCAACACGCCGGCGACGACGCCGACGGCCAGGGCATAGTTCAGGCCGACCAGCCACAGGCCCAGGCTGTAATAGATCACCATAACCAGGATCACCGCGACTTGGCCACGGACGAACTCGGCCAACACGGCGTCGACCTCGCGCGCGATCTCGAAAGTCTTGGCCTGCAAGGGCGCCGGTACCCAGCCGCCGAGATGGGCGACCGCCCGGTCCCAGTCGCGCAGCAGATAGAAGGTCACCACCGGCACCAGCAGCAGATTGGCCAAAAAGCCCAGTATGGCGAGCCCGCCATTGGCCAGCCGGGGCAGGTAGGCGGTCAACTGCGCGTCCTGGCCGAGTTGGGCCTTGAGCCAGCCGGCGATCTGGGCGTGGTCCTGCATGATGTCGACGCCCAAGGTGCCTTTCAGCCAGGGCAGCAGGGTCTGCTGCACCCAGTCCAGGGCTTGCGGCAATTGGTCCATCAGCAGCCGGGCCTCGGCTTGCACCAGCGGCGCCAACACCAGGGCCAGCAGCACGAAGCCCAGCACCAGGCCGAACAGGACCAGGCTGGTGCCCAGGGCGCGCGGCAGCTTGCGGGCCTCCAGCCGGTCGACCAGCGGGTCGCACAGATAGGCCAAGGCGGCGGCCAGCAGGAAGGGGCTGAGGATGGGGGCGAGCAGATACAGCAGATAGAGCCCGCCGGCGGCCAGCAGCAGCGCAAGCAGGGTGCGATTGGCAGGGGCTTTGGCATCCATCTGCGGTAGAATAGCACTGTTTATTAAGCCCTTTCCTGCCTATTCCCGTGACTACACACTCTGGACTTTCCTATCGCGATGCCGGTGTCGACATCGATGCCGGCGATGCCCTGGTCGATCGCATCAAGCCCCATGCCAAGAAAACCCTGCGCCCCGAGGTGCTCGGCGGCATCGGCGGCTTCGGTGCCCTGTTCGAACTGACCGGCCGCTACAAGGAGCCGGTGCTGGTCTCCGGCACCGATGGCGTCGGCACCAAGCTCAAGCTGGCCTTCGAGATGAACAAGCACGACACCATCGGCCAGGACCTGGTGGCGATGAGCGTGAACGACATCCTGGTCCAGGGTGCCGAGCCGCTGTTCTTCCTCGACTACTTCGCCTGCGGCAAGCTCGACGTGAACACCGGCGAGCAGGTGGTGGCCGGTATCGCCAAGGGCTGCGAGCTGTCCGGTTGCGCCCTGATCGGCGGCGAGACCGCCGAGATGCCCGGCATGTACCCAGCCGGCGAATACGACCTGGCCGGCTTCGCCGTCGGCGCGGTGGAGAAGGCGCGCATCATCACCGGCAAGACCATCCGGCCGGGCGACGCGGTGCTCGGCCTGGCCTCGAGCGGCCCGCACTCCAACGGTTATTCCCTGATCCGCAAGATCGTCGAGGTCAGCGGTGCCAAGCTCGACAGCGATTTCCACGGCAAGTCCCTGGGCGAGACCCTGCTCGAGCCGACCCGCATCTACGTGAAGTCCTTGCTCGCCTTGATGCGCGAGACCGAGGTGAAGGGCCTGGCCCACATCACCGGCGGTGGCCTGTTGGAGAACATTCCGCGTATCCTGGCCGACGACCTGAATGCCGTGCTCGATGGCAAGGCTTGGCAGTTCCCGCCGGTATTCCAGTGGCTGATGGAACAGGGCCAGGTCGAGCTGCGCGAGATGCACCGCACCTTCAACTGCGGCATCGGCATGGTGCTGGTGGTCGCCGCGGATGACGCCGAGCGCGCGGCCGCTTTCCTGGCCGAGCGGGGCGAGACCGTCTACCGTATCGGCCGCATCGAGCAACGCAGCGAAGGCCAGCCACAGACCGTCGTGGTTTAACGCTGGATGCCAGGTGGATTCGACCGGTGCCGTTGCACCCTCTCCCTTAGCCCTCCCCCGCTTGCGGGAGACGGGAACGAAGTGTCGCTGACGCGACATTGCTTATGACGAAGGTCGTTGTCCTCATCTCCGGTCGCGGCAGCAATATGGAGGCGCTGCTCACCGCCGGGCTGCCGGTGGAGTTCGCCGCCGTCATCAGCAATAAGGCCGAGGCCAAAGGTTTGCAGATCGCGCGCGAACTCGGCATTCATACGGCGGTGGTCGAGCATAAGGGCTATCCCAGCCGCGAGGCCTACGATGCGAAACTGGCCGAGGTGATCGACAGCCATGGCGCCGATCTGGTTTGCCTGGCCGGCTTTATGCGCATCCTGTCCGAAGGTTTCGTCCAGCGCTATGCTGGCCGCATGATCAATGTCCATCCGTCGTTGCTACCTGCCTTCACCGGGCTCGATACCCATGCCCGTGCCCTCGCCGCCGGCGTGAAGCTGCACGGTTGCACGGTGCATTTCGTCACGCCGCAATTGGATGCCGGCCCGATCATCGTTCAGGCGGCGGTGCCGGTGCTCGATGGCGACAGTGCCGATAGTCTGGGTGCCCGCGTGCTGGATCAGGAACACCGCATCTATCCGCTCGCTGTGCGCTGGATTGCCGAAGGTCGTATCGCATTGACCGCAGATGGCCGTACGCACCTACAAGGTGGCTCGCCCCAAGCGGCGGCGCTGATTTCACCCCAAGGCTGAGGTCATGGCGGCCCTTCTGAGCAAGCCGCTTCCTCGCCGTCTGCTGATCGCCCTGCTCGCTTCTTTGCTGGTGCACCTATGGGTGACCGGGGATATCGATTTTTCCACGGCGCCCGAGCCGATCACACCGCCGCCTATCGAGGCGCGGCTGAGCGGTTCCGCCCTGGCCCCGAACAGATTGGCACCGGTGCACAAGCCGGTCCGGCCACGCACCGGCCAGGCCGGCGCGTCGACGCGCGATAAGCCGCTGTCCGCACCGAACGCCGAACTTGCCCTGCCAATCGCGCCGTCGGCCGTGAGCGCGTCGGCGCAGGGACCGGCCATGGCGGCGGAACCGGCCGCCCCGTCGGCAGCGGAGGCCTTGCCAGAGGCCTTCAAGATTCGTTTTCGCGTGCAAGGCAACGAAGGTGGCCTGCTGCTGGGGCAGCTCGATCATGTTTGGCAACGTACCGGCGAACGCTATTCCTTGGTCGGGGTAGCCAAGGCAAGCGGTGTCTTCGCCTTGTTCTATTCCGGCCTGCTCAGCCAGACCAGCAGCGGTGCCATCACTTCGGCGGGATTGCGGCCGGAGAGTTATTGGATGCAGCGCAGCCGTAAAAGCTATAGCGCGAATTTCGATTGGGAGCGGAAGAGCGCCCGGCTAGGCGGCCCCTATGGCGCGCTGACCTTGGCGCCGGGGGCGCAGGACTATTTGAGCGTGGTCTATCAACTGGCCTTGTTCCCGCACCCGGCCGAGGGCCGGGTTTGGGTGATCGACGGCAAGCGCGCGAAAGAATATGCCTATCGGGAGATCGGCCCGGAGACCATCGAGCTGCCGCTCGGCAAGGTGGAGACACTGCATCTGCGTATCGGCCAGGGCAACGAGGAGGCCGACATGGATTTGTGGCTGCGCGCGCAGGCGCCGCATCTGCCGCTGAAGATGACCTTGGTCGACGATAAGGGCCGTAGCGGTGTGCTATTGGCCGAGACGGTCGACTAAGTAAGCTTTAATCTTGAATGCCGATGGCGGCGCGGGTCGTCAGGGCCAGGGCCAGGGCGTCTTCCACCGTGGGGGCCAGGCAGTTGTAGTGCCCCATCTTCCGGCCCTGCCGAGCCTCGGCCTTGCCATAGAGGTGCAGTTGCACGCCCGGGTGCTTGAGCAGTTCCAGCCACTGCGGGCCGTGCATCCAGACATCGCCCAACAGATTGACCATCACTACCGGCGTGAGCAGGCGCGGGTCGCCCAGCGGCAGGCCGGCGAGCGCGCGTACCTGTTGCTGGAATTGGTCGGTGGCGCAGGCATCCAGGGTGTAGTGGCCGCTGTTGTGTGGGCGCGGCGCCATTTCGTTGAATACGATGCGGCCGTCTTGCAGCACGAAGAATTCGACCGCGAGTACTCCGACGTAATCCAGACCTTGTGCGATCCGGCTCGCCATCTCGCGTGCCTTGCGGTCAATGGCCTCGGGCACGCGGGCGGGCACGATGCTGATGTCGAGGATGCCGTTGCGGTGCTGGTTTTCCGCGACGGGGAAAACGGCGATTTCACCTCGAACGTTGCGCGCCAGCACCACGGAGATTTCGCGTTCCAACGGCAAGAAGCCTTCCAGCAGGCAGGGCACGAAACCGAGCTGCTCGTGGGCCGTGACCAGTTCATCCAGGCTGTTCACCCGGATCTGGCCTTTGCCGTCATAACCCATGCGCCGGGTCTTGAGCAGGGCCGGGCCGTCGATCACCGACCAGGCATGAACCAAGTCGCCGGCATCTTCGATATTGGCGAAGGGCGCGGTATCGCAGCCGAATTCGTGGGCTTTGGTCTTCTCGGCCAGGCGATCCTGCGCGACGCCGAGGGCGGCGGCGGAGGGGGCGACTGTGCAGCGTTGGGCGAGAAATTCGACGCTCTCGGCCGGCACGTTTTCCCACTCGGTCGTGACCGCATCACAGGTCTCGCCCATGCGTTGCAGGGCATTGCGGTCGTGGTAATCGGCGCACAGGTGCTCATCGGCCATCTGGCCGGCCGGACTGGTGAAATCGGGATCGAGCACCACGACGCGATAGCCCATGGTGCGGGCGGCGATGGTGAACATGCGACCGAGTTGGCCGCCGCCGAGGACGCCGAGGGTGGCACCGGGTAGCAGCATCAGGCCTCCGGCAACTGCATGGCGAGTACCGATTCGGTCTGTGCCTTGCGGAAGGCGGTGAGTTTGTCGCGAATGGCTTGGTCGTCGTTGGCCAGCAGGGCGGCGGCAAACAAGGCGGCGTTGGCAGCACCGGCCTCGCCGATAGCGAAGGTGGCGACCGGGACGCCCTTGGGCATCTGAACGATGGACAGCAGCGAGTCCATGCCCTTGAGCGCCTTCGACATCACCGGCACGCCGAGCACCGGCAGGTGGGTCTTGGCGGCGACCATGCCCGGCAGGTGGGCAGCGCCGCCGGCCCCGGCGATGATGCACTTGAGGCCGCGCTCGGCCGCACTGGCGGCATAGTCGAACAACAGGTCGGGGGTGCGATGGGCCGAGACCACGCGCTGCTCGAACGGGATGCCGAATTGCTGGAGCAGGTCGGCAGCATGGCGTAGGGTTTCCCAGTCGCTGGTGCTGCCCATGATTAGGCCAACAAGGGGTTTGGACATGGCGGGCTCGCGAAAAAGCCATTAGCAAAGGCGTAATGATACCGGCCCCGCCCGCCGAGGCGAAGCCGTACCGATCAGAAGGGTAGCGCTAGATCCGGTTTGGCGGCCAGCAGCACCTGACGGAAGGCCGTCTGGATGCGTTTGATGGCGGACTCGCTGTCGGCTTCGAAGCGCAGCACGATCACCGGCGTGGTGTTGGAGGCACGCATCAGGCCGAAGCCGTCGGCGTATTCCACCCGCAGGCCGTCGATGGTGATGACGTGAGCGCTGTCGAACTTGGCTGTTTGTTGGAGTTGCGCGATCAGGGCGTGCGGTTCGCCCTCCTGCATCTTGATCTGCAGTTCCGGCGTGTTCACCGTGTCGGGCAGGCCGTGCAGGGTGGCATCGATGTCGGCCTGCTTCGACAGGTATTCGAGCAGGCGGGCGCCGGCGTAGAGGCCGTCGTCGAAGCCGTACCAGCGCTCCTTGAAGAAGACGTGGCCGCTCATCTCGCCGGCCAGCAGGGCGCCGCTCTCCTTCATCTTGGCCTTGATGAAGGAGTGGCCGGTCTTCCACAGCACCGGCTTGCCGCCGCGCTGCTCGATCCAGGGGTAGAGCTTGCGCGTGGACTTCACGTCGAAAATGATCTGGGCGCCGGGGTTGCGCGACAGCACGTCGTCGGCGAACAGCATCAGTTGGCGGTCGGGGAAGATGATCTGGCCGTCCTTGGTCACTACCCCCAGGCGGTCGCCGTCGCCGTCGAAGGCGAGACCGATCTCGGCATCCGAGGTCTTCAGGTGGGCGATCAGGTCCTGCAGGTTCTTCGGCACCGAGGGGTCGGGGTGATGGTTGGGGAAGTTGCCGTCGACCTCGCAGAACAGCTCTTCCACCTGGCAACCCAGGCCACGGTAGAGCGCGGGGGCGAAGGCGCCGGGCACGCCGTTGCCGCAGTCGACGATGATCTTCATCGGCCGGGCCAGTTTCACGTCGCCGACGATGCGCGCGATGTAGTCCTGATCGACCGCCTGCTGCCGGTAGCGGCCGGCGCCGCTGGCGAGGTCATTGGTCTCCAGGCGTTGGCGCAGGGCCTGGATGCTCTCGCCGGATAGCGTATCGCCGCCGAGCACCATCTTGAGCCCGTTGTAGTCGGGCGGGTTGTGGCTGCCGGTCACCATCACCGCGGAGTTCGTACCCAGGTGATAGGCGGCGAAGTAGGTCATCGGCGTGGCGACCATGCCGAGGTCGATGACGTCGATGCCGGCAGCCTGGATGCCGCGGGCCAGGGCGGCGGCCAGGCGCGGACCGGACAGGCGGCCGTCGCGGCCGATGACGATGGCGGTCTGCTGGCGGGCGACCGCCTCGGAGCCGATGGCCCGGCCGATCTGTTCGACCGCGTCTTCGGTCAAGGTCTGGTCGACGATGCCGCGGATGTCATAGGCCTTGAAGATGGAACTGCTGGGTATTGGCATATCGGGCTCCCTTGTCGAAGGGCCGATTGTAGGCGAGGCGACGTGACAAAAAAAAGCGGCATCGGAAAACCGATGCCGCTGGAAAAACCGCCGTTGCGGCGGTCAGGGAGGTTCATCAAACGGTTACAAACTTGCGCTAAGCATAGCACGCAAATCAGTAATCAACAAACTTCTTGAATAGTCCGATC
>JAJZTS010000072.1 GCA_021848725.1 Pseudomonadota bacterium | reverse complement strand
CCCAGCCGGCTGCCGGACGGGCTGCGCCAGCGCCATCTCGAACTGTATGAGAAGGCCATGGCCTCTGCTCGAGCCAAGGGCTGGAACCCCGAACTGAGCGAAGACGACTGATTGACCATATACGGGATCGAAAAGATGCTGAAATTTATCGAGTTGATGTTTGAAAAGGCCCTGTGGAGCGGCCGTTTCGTCGTGGTGGTGGCGGTTGTGGCCAGCATGGCCGCCGCCTTCGCGATCTTCTACATGGCGACCGTGGATGTGATCTATCTGGTCGGCCACATGCTGCATTACGCCGACCCCATGCTGGATGTGGCGAGCCGTAAGGCGATTCACGACGAGACCATCACCCACGTGGTCGAGGTGGTGGATGGCTATTTGTTGGCCACCTTTATGCTGATCTTCTCGCTCGGCATGTATGAACTGTTCGTCAGCGACATCGACGAAGCGCGCGGCACCAAGGCTTCGAGCAAGATTCTGGTGATCGAGAGCCTGGACGACTTGAAGGCGCGCTTGGCCAAGGTGATTCTGATGATCCTGATCGTCACCCTGTTCGAAGAGGCGCTGAAGCTCGATCTGGCCTCGACCCTGGATCTACTGTACTTGGGCGGCGGCATCGCGTTGATCGGCGTGGCGCTCTACTTTACGCACAAGGCCGAAGCGCACGGCAAGGACGGCGAAGAGACGGCGAACCATTGAGCCTGCCGCAGGTCTTATTTCGCTTTGCCCGCTCCCGCGCTGCCGCGCACCCCGCTGATGGGGCCCCAAGCCTTCGGTATCTCGCCTGCGGCGAGGGGTTGGGGGAGAGGAATATCGAAATAGGCCGTCGTCGCTGAACAGGAGCCCGTCATCATGAAACGCATCATTTTGTTTCTCGCCACCAACCTGGCCATCGTGCTGGTGTTGTCCATCACCATGCGCCTGCTCGGCGTCGAGCCCTATCTCAACGCGCAGGGACTCAACCTCAACTCGCTGCTGATCTTCGCCGCGGTGATGGGCTTCGGCGGTTCGTTCATCTCGCTCGCCCTGTCGAAGTGGACGGCCAAGATGTCGGTCGGCGCCCAGGTGATCGAGACGCCGGGTACCTCGGAGGAGTTCTGGCTGGTCGAGACCGTGCGCCGCCAGGCCCAGGCCGCCGGCATCGGCATGCCGGAAGTGGCGACCTACGACTCGCCCGAGGTCAACGCCTTCGCTACCGGCATGAACAAGAACAACGCCCTGGTCGCGGTGTCTACCGGGCTGCTGCGCAACATGAGCCGCGACGAAGCCGAGGCCGTGCTCGGCCACGAGATCACGCACGTGGCCAACGGCGACATGGTGACCCTGGCCCTGATCCAGGGCGTGGTCAACACCTTCGTGCTGTTCCTGTCTCGGGTGATCGGTCACGTGGTCGACCGCGTGGTGTTCAAGACCGAACGCGGCCACGGCCCGGCCTTCTTCGTGACCATGATCGTCGCCGAGTTGGTGCTGGGCATCCTCGCCTCGATCATCGTGATGTGGTTCTCGCGCCAGCGCGAGTTCCGCGCCGATCGTGGCGGTGCGAGCCTCGCCGGCCGGCAGAAGATGATCGCCGCCTTGCAGGCCTTGCAACGCGCGCACCCGGCGCCGCTGCCGGAGAAGATGGCCGCCTTCGGCATCAGTGGCGGCATGGGCGGTGGCCTGAAGCGGTTGTTCATGACCCATCCGCCGCTGGAAGAACGCATCGCCGCCTTGCAGGCCGGCCGGTAATGTGTGCGCGCCTGGCTGCCCTGGCGCGCACCTTCAAGCGGGAACTGGCGGTCTACCGCTGTGCCCTGGCCCATTCGGCCACGCCGTGGGCGGCCAAGGTGCTGCTCGGTACGGCGGTCGGCTATGCGCTGCTGCCTTTCGACCTGATCCCGGATTTTCTGCCGGTGATCGGCCACCTGGACGATCTGGTGCTGGTGCCGGCCTTGGTCTGGCTGGCGCTACGGCTTATCCCCGCGGCGGTGCTGGACGAGTGCCGGCGCCGGGCCGGCATGATCGGCGACGAATCTGAACGGACATAAACAACCATGAACAATATCGGCGAACCTTGGATGTGGGCGGGCTTCATCGCCTTCGTGATCGCGATGGTTGCGCTCGATATGTTCGCCCTGGGCGGCAACAAACCGCGCCGGGTCGGCGTGAAAGAAGCAGCGGCCTGGTCCGCCCTGTGGTTCTGCTTGGCGCTTGCCTTCAACGGTTTGCTCTGGTGGCACCTGGACGGCAGTGTCGGCCGCGAGATCGCCGACCAGAAAGCGATCGAGTTCCTCACCGGCTACGTCATCGAGAAATCGCTCTCGGTCGACAACATCTTCGTCTTCCTCCTGGTCTTCGGCTATTTCGCGGTGCCGCCGGAATACCAGCGGCGGGTGCTGCTCTATGGTGTGTTCGGCGCCATCGTCATGCGCGCCATCATGATTCTGGCCGGCGCCTGGCTGGTGCGCGAGTTTGCCTGGGTGCTCTATCTGTTCGGTTTTTTCCTGGTGGTCACCGGCATCCGCATGCTGGTCATGGCCGAGCACGAACCGGACCTGGCCAAGAACCCGGTGCTGCGCTGGTTGCGCGGCCATTTGCGCATCACCGAGCAGTACCACGGCGAGAAGTTCAGTGCGGTCAAGGACGGCGTGCGCTGGTTCACGCCCATGTTCCTGGTGCTGGTGCTGATCGAGGCGACCGACCTGGTGTTCGCGGTCGATTCCATCCCGGCCATCTTCGCCATCACCACCGACCCGTTCATCGTGTTCACCTCGAACATCTTCGCCATTCTCGGCTTGCGTGCGCTGTATTTCCTGTTGGCCGACATGGCCGACCGCTTTCATCTGCTCAAGTACGGCCTGGCCATGGTGCTCACCTTCATCGGCGCCAAGATGCTGATCGCACCCTGGTATCACATGCCGACGGCCGCCTCACTCGCGGTGGTGGCGATCATTCTCAGTGCCTCGGTTGTCGCCAGCCTGGTCGCGACGCGACCAACTGGCAAAGGCTAGGCGCTTGCTTTAGGCTTCCAGCAGTAAGCTGAACAATTGAGGGCCAGATGAGACAGAACCGCGCCTCCGAGATCGCTTTAGCCATCCTCGGTTTGATCGAACACCTTGGCTTGGCCATCATCATCCTCGCGACGGTAATTGCCGGTGCCGGCGAGGTGAACACCATGATTGCCGCAGGCACGGTGACCTTGACCGATCTGTTGTTGATGTTCCTCTATTTGGAAATCCTGGCCATGGTCGGTCTCTATTACAAATCCGGCAAGCTGCCTGTGCGCTTCCCGATTTATATCGCGATCGTGGCCTTGGCGCGCTATATGGTGCTGGACATGAAGAACCTGGATGAATGGCGTTTGCTCGGTATGGCCCTTGCCATCCTGCTGCTGGCCTTGGCGGTGCTGGCTATTCGTTATGGTCACGTCCGTTACCCATACAGCGAAAATGAATGAGCAAACGGCGTTGGCGGGCGTCTAGTCCGGCTTGTCGGCGTCGCTTGGTTTAGGGCGCTTTGTCGGCGCCGGGCGACCGCCGGGCCTCGAATTTCAGCAACTTGGCCGGGCCCTCGATCTTGTCCTTGTCCGCCAGGGCTTGCAGGGCCTTGGGAAATTCGGCCAGCAAGCGGTTCAGATTCTTTTGGCCGTCCGGGTGGTAGAGCACGGTTTCATAGGGTACCGGCGCGTCGAGCGCGCTGCGCGACTGCGGACGAAACTGTCGCCACGCGATCTCCACCCAACTGCGGTATTGGTTGTCTAGAAAAACGAATTCTTCATCGTCGAGAATGGCCAGCATCTGCATGCTGCGAATGGGCACGAACACCACACCCGATGGGCTGCGGGCGATCAGCTTGTGCGCTAGGTTGTAGACGGCGGCCGGCAAGGTCCTGGCCTCGCGGGCAATGGGTTGGTCGCGGTAGACAGTGATTTCCATAGTGGCGTTTCCGTATGTCTTGGCGCAGTATAACGGCCATCTTGCGCGGTTTGATCGGGGGGTGCATGGATGCAATGACTGCCAAATTCTTGCAACAGGTGTTGCTGAATGCGGCTTCGATGGGTGGCCTGTTTCAGGATTTGGATGCCGAGGCCTTGGATGCGTTGATCGGCGTTGCCGAGATGGCGCCGTTCGACGGCGGTACCGTCGTGTTCGAGGAAGGCTCGGCCGGCGACCTGATGTATGTTGTGGTCTCTGGTCGCCTGGAGGTGTTCCGCAAGGATGCCTTGGGCGGCGAGGTGCGCTTGGCGGTGCTCGGCGAGGGCGATGTCTTCGGCGAGATCGCGATTCTGGAACACGTGCGGCGCACCGCCTCGGTGCGCGCGCAAGGGCCCTCGATCACCTTGGCCTTGAGCCGACAGGCCCTGGCGCAGCGGCCCGAACTGACCCTGAAGTTGTATCGCAACATCGCGCGCATGTTGTCGCGCCGCTTGCGGTTGACCACCGACGAATTGTTGTCCTACGAGACCCAGGCCCGGTTGCGGGCAGGCGGCCAGCAGGCGTTGCCGGACTAGGCGGCGTGTGCCGCCTTGGCTGGGTAAGGCGCTTTATGCGGTGCGTGTGGGTGCCAGCCCATTACCGCGAGAATGACAAGGAACCCGATGACGTAGGCGAATGCGACGTGCCAGCCATGCTTGAGCCAGGCGCCGACCGATTTCGCCTCGGGGAAAATATTGGACAGCGCGACGCCGGCCGAGGAGCCGAACCAGAGCATGGAGCCGCCGAAGCCGACTGCGTAGGCCAGCACGCCCCAGTCATAGCCGCCCTGCTTGAGCGCCAAGGCGGTGAGCGGGATGTTGTCGAACACCGCCGAGACGAAGCCCAGGCCGAAGGCGGTCTGCCATGAAGCGAGGGGCAGCTTCTCCACTGGCATCATCGAGGCGCACAACACCAGCGACAACAAGAAGGCGCTGCCCTTGGCGGCCTCGGGCAGCAGCCGCCATTCCGGCCGGCGCAGCGGCACCGCCGCGAGCAATGCAACCCAGACCGCGACGCCGAGGAAGGGGAAGGCATCGGCCAGTTCCGGATGCAGGGTGTTGACCGTGACGTTGGTCGCGATCGCGGCAAGCAGGATCCACAGCACGATGCCGAGCCTGAGCCAATCGACATGGATGCCGGGTTGCGGATCTTTCTGGATCGGTGCATGGGCCGCCTGTTGGCGGGCAGCGATGAATGCGAAGATCAGCAGTGCAGGGACGGCGGCGCCGTAGGCATGCAGCACGTCGAGCGGGCTGACCCCGTCGATCCACATCATGGTCGTCGTGGTGTCGCCGACCACCGAGCCGGCGCCGCCGGCATTGGAGGCGGCGACGATGGCGGCGAGATAGCCGATGTGTACCCGGCGCTGGAACACACTGGCGGCAATGGTGCCGCCGATCAGCGCGGCGGCGATGTTGTCGAGGAAGGACGACAGCACGAAGACGATGACCAGCAACACGAAGCCGCCTTTCCAGTCGTCCGGCAGATAGCGCGGCAGGACCTCGGGTACGCGGCTTTCCTCGAAATGGCGCGCCAACAAGGCGAAGCCGAGCAGCAGGCCGAGCAGATTGCTCAGCGTGACGGCCTCGTGCTCCAGGTGTATGAACAAGCCGGCCGCACCGTCAACGCCGTGAAAGCCGGTGAAGGCCAGCTTGTATAGCGTGATCGTCGCCAGCCCGGTCAGCGCGACCTTGAGCGTATGGTGATGGAACAGCGCGACACCGAGCAGCGTGGCAGCGAACAAGATGAAGTCGACCGGGACGCCGGCCACGGCCGGCAACTCGGCGGCGTGGCCGGGTGAGGCGAGCAAGAACAGCGGAAGCGAGCGGAGAATGGTTTTCATAATGGCCGAATTGTAGCGGCCCGGCTCACGAAAAGGCAGAATGTGCCTGAATGGCCATTCGAGGTGACCTATGTTCAAGCTCCTGCTTCCTGTAGACGGTTCCCCCGCTTCTGTGCGGGCCGCGCGTTTCGCCGCCGCGCTTGCGCCGCAGGTGCGCGACTTGGAGGTGCATCTGGTCAACGTGCAGGAAACGGTCGATGCCTGGGAGGTGCGCCGCTTCCTGAGCGAGGAGGAAATCGCCGCGATGCAGCGGCAGCGCGGCGAAGAGGCCATGGCCGAGGCGCAGGCGGCGTTGCGCGAGGCGGGGGTGACGGTCATGCCCCATTTGGCAGTCGGCGATGTGTCGGAGACCATCGCGCGCTTGGTCGACGAACTGGGCTGTCGTCAGATCGTGATGGGCACCCACGGCCACGGCGCGATGGGCGGCCTGCTGCTGGGCTCAGTGTCGACCAAGGTGCTACATCGGGTGCGCGTGCCGGTCACTCTGGTGAAATAAGGGCAGAGCCTACTGAAATAGGCGCTTAGGCCGGCACGTCCGGCATCAAGGTCATCTTCAGTCGCGCGATCTCGTCCTTGATCGTCAATTTGCGCTTCTTCAGGCGGCGGATGCTCAGTTCATCCGTATAGCCGGTCTTGATCAAATGGTCGATCGCGCGATCCATGTCCTGGTGTTCGGTCTCCAAGGCCAGGATACGGGCGTTGACCTCGGCGATCTCTTCTAGGGTTGGATTCATCGGCGTGTTCTCCTACGCTATGGCTTCACTTTATCCGCCTGCACGCTACATGGCTAGCGCTTCCTGCATGCGCTCAACTACTGCATATTGCTGCCCGGACCCGAGGCCCAGCAATTGGCGATCTACGCCGGTTTCATCGGCGGCCGCATCGATCCGGCCAAGTTCCAGGCCGGCGGTGGCCACCGTGCGTCGGACCGACGTTATGGCTCGGCCCAGATCGAGGCGCCCCATGGCGACATCAAGTTCATTGCCCCGCTGACCGGCATCACCGCGGCCGTCGTCGGCGTGATCCTGAACTTGGCGGTGTTTTTCGCCTGGCACGTGTTCTGGCCGCAAGGCAACGAGGGGGCGCCGTTCGCCGGCGCGTCCAGGCCCGAGGCCGTATTGATCGCGGCAGCGGCTTTCATCGCGCTGTGGAAATATCGGGCCGACATCGTGCGGGTGATCGGGGTCTGCGCGGTCTTAGGCTTGCTGCTGTCGCCCGCCTTGGCTTGAGCTCATGCGTTCGGCCCGAGCCGACTTCCGCTTCGACGTGGTAGAATTGACCTAAATTTAACCTAAACACAACCAATATTTACCATGGTGTGCGAGGGTTAGGCGGCCCGATTTCTAAGCAACCTGTCGGAGAAACACATGGCAACTGAACAAGCCGGCTTGAATAAGACCTTGTTTTGGGGGGCGGTCAGTGCCGCGCTCTATTGGTTTTT
>JAJZTS010000071.1 GCA_021848725.1 Pseudomonadota bacterium | reverse complement strand
CTATGTAGCATGGTGAAACTCCATATCAAGTGTTGAAGGTAAATTGCATTGACTATGGAGTGGCTACAACGAGATACTTTGGTTGCGATACCGGCTGTACTCGTTGCAGCCACCCGGGGCAAACTACGGTTTGCCCCTTTTTCATTGCGCACTCATATCGACTATCTCCTTTCGGTCATATCTTTAGGTGTATTCGGTTAGCACTCTGACCGTTGCAGTGCTAATCGAGTAGATAAAAAAAGCGCAGTCTCCTGCGCCTTTTTTCTTGCCGGTCAGTCCCAGCTCAGGGCCCCGCCGGTCTGGTACTCGATCACCCGCGTCTCGAAGAAGTTTTTCTCCTTCTTGAGATCGATCATCTCCGCCATCCACGGGAAGGGGTTGGTCGCGCCGGGGAACAGCTCGTCCAGGCCGATCTGGGTGGCGCGGCGGTTGGCGATGAAGCGCAGGTATTCCTTGAACATCGGGGCGTTCAGGCCGAGCACGCCGCGCGGCATGGTGTCTTCAGCGTAGGCGTATTCCAGCTCGACCGCCTTGAGGAACATGCCCTTGAGTTCTTCGCGGAACTGGGGCGTCCACAGGTGGGGGTTTTCCATCTTGAGCTGGTTGATCATGTCGATGCCGAAGTTGCAGTGCATGGACTCGTCGCGCAGGATGTATTGGTACTGCTCGGCCGCGCCGGTCATCTTGTTCTGCCGGCCCATGGCCAGGATTTGCACGAAGCCGACGTAGAAGAACAGGCCTTCCATGATGCAGGCGAAGGCGATCAGGCTTTTCAGGAAGGCCTGGTCGGTCTCGGGCGTGCCGGTCTTGAAGTTGGGGTTGGACAGCACGTCGATGAAGGGCAGCAGGAACTCGTCCTTGGCGCGGATGCTGGGTACTTCGTGGTAGGCGTTGAAGATCTCGCCTTCGTCCAGGCCCAGGCTTTCCACGATGTACTGGTAGGCGTGGGTGTGGATGGCCTCTTCGAAGGCCTGGCGCAGCAGGTATTGCCGGCACTCGGGCGCGGTGATCTGGCGGTAGGTGCCGAGCACGATGTTGTTGGCGGCCAACGAGTCGGCGGTGACGAAGAAGCCGAGGTTGCGCTTGATCACGCGGCGCTCGTCTTCGGTCAGGCCGTTGGGCGACTTCCAGGTGGCGATGTCGCGGTTCATGTTCACTTCCTGCGGCATCCAGTGGTTGGCGCAGGCGGCGATGTATTTTTCCCAGGCCCATTTGTATTTGAACGGGACGAGCTGGTTGACGTCGGCGGTGGCGTTGATGATGCGCTTGTCTTCCATGCGCACGCGGCGGAATTTCTCGGCGTCTTGCTCTTGCGCGCGCAGCAGGTTGACGGCGGCGGCGGGGATCTCGCCCGGCGCGGGGTCCAGGTCCAGGCTGCGCAACTGCGGCTGCAGGGTGGGGTTGCCGGCGGTGATGTCTTCTTCGAAGTTCAGCATTGGCCTATCTCCTTCGTGTTGTTGTTCATGCGGTGGGCGGGGCCCACACGGTTCTACGCATCTCAGTCTGGATTGCCGCGTCGGCCGCCGGCCTCCTCGCAATGACAGCCAATACCGTCATTGCGAGGTGCATAGCGCCGTGGCAATCCATGTTCAATGGCCTGGTTACTGGCAGGCCTCGCATTCCTCGAAACCGGGATCGCCGGGGCGCAGGGTGCAGGCGCGGCCGACGATCTCGGGTTCGGGCAGGTTGGCCATGGTGGTCGATGCAGCGGCGCTGACGCCGCCATCGCCGGCGCCACCCAGGCCCAGGCCGCCGCTACCGGCGCCGACGCCGCCGGCACCGCCCAGGCCGCCGTCGCCGCTCATGCCGCCACTGGGCACGGCGTTCAGTTCGCCGCCCTTGCCGGTGGATTTCTCGGCGTGGGTGGCGCCCAGGGCGCGCAGGTAGTAAGTGGTCTTCAGGCCGCGCAGCCAGGCGAGCTTGTAGGTCTCATCCAGTTTCTTGCCCGAGGCGCCGTGGAAGTAGAGGTTCAGGCTCTGGGCTTGGTCGATCCACTTCTGGCGGCGGGCGCCGGCCTCGATCAGCCACACCGGGTCGATCTCGAAGGCGGTGGCGTACAGGCTGCGCAGTTCTTGCGGGATGCGGTCGATCTTGGCCAGCGAGCCGTCGAAGTACTTGATGTCGCCGACCATGACTTCGTCCCACAGGTTGCGGGCCTTGAGGTCGCGCACCAGGTACTGGTTGACCACGGTGAACTCGCCCGACAGGTTCGATTTGACGAACAGGTTCTGGTAGGTCGGCTCGATGCTGGCCGAGACGCCGACGATGTTGGCGATGGTGGCGGTGGGGGCGATGGCCAGGCAATTGGAGTTGCGCATGCCCACGGTCTGGATGCGCTCGCGCAGTTTGGCCCAGTCCAGGGTTTCGGACAGGTCGGCCTCGAGGTAGCCGCCGCGCTGCTCGGCCAGCACCTTGAGCGAGTCTTGCGGCAGGATGCCCTTGGACCAGAGCGAGCCGTTGAAGCTGCTGTAGCGGCCGCGTTCTTCGGCCAGGTCGGTCGAGGCCCAGTAGGCGTTGTAGGCCACGGCCTCCATGGCGCGGTCGGCGAACTCGACCGCCTCGGGGCTGGCGTAGGCGATGCGCATTTTGTGCAGCGCGTCCTGGAAGCCCATGATGCCCATGCCGACCGGGCGGTGCTTCAAGTTGGAGTTGCGCGCCTTGCCGACCGAGTAGAAGTTGATGTCGATCACGTTGTCGAGCATGCGCATGCCGGTGCGGATGGTGCGCTGCAGCTTGGCCATGTCCAGCCGGCCCTCGGGCGTGAGGTGGTTGACCAGGTTGACCGAGCCCAGGTTGCACACCGCGATTTCGTTGTCGTTGGTGTGCAGGGTGATCTCGGTGCACAGGTTGGAGCTGTTGACCACGCCGACGTGCTGGTTGGTGTAGCGCACGTTGCAGGCATCCTTGAAGGTGATCCAGGGATGGCCGGTTTCGAACAGCATGGACAGCATCTTGCGCCAGAGCGAGAGGGCGGAGATCTTCTTGAACACCTTGATCTCGCCGCGCTCGACCTTGTCTTCGTAGCGGGTGTAGGCCTGTTCGAACTCGCGGCCCCACTTGTCGTGCAGGTCCGGGGTGTCGGACGGCGAGAACAGGGTCCACTCGCCGTTTTCCATGACCCGCTTCATGAACAGGTCGGGCACCCAGTTGGCGGTGTTCATGTCGTGGGTGCGGCGGCGGTCGTCGCCGGTGTTCTTGCGCAGTTCGAGGAATTCCTCGATGTCCATGTGCCAGGTTTCCAGGTAGGCGCAGACCGCGCCCTTGCGCTTGCCGCCCTGGTTGACCGCGACGGCGGTGTCGTTGGCCACTTTCAGGAAGGGCACGATGCCCTGCGATTTGCCGTTGGTGCCCTTGATGTAGGCGCCGAGACTGCGCACGCGGGTCCAGTCGTTGCCCAGGCCGCCGGCCCACTTTTGCAGCAGCGCGTTTTCCTTGATCGCCTGGTAGATGCCGTCCAGGTCGTCCGGCACCGTGGTCAGGTAGCAGGACGAGAGCTGGCTGTGGCGGGTGCCGGCGTTGAACAGGGTCGGCGTACTGCTCATGTAGTCGAAGCTGGACAGCACGGTGTAGAACTCGATGGCGCGCTCTTCGCGGTTGATCTCGTTCAGGGCCAGGCCCATGGCCACGCGCATGAAGAAGGCCTGCGGCAGTTCGATGCGGCGCTCCTGGATGTGCAGGAAGTAGCGGTCGTACAGGGTTTGCAGGCCGAGGTATTGGAATTGCAGGTCGCGCTCGGCCTTGAGCGCGGCGGCCAGGCGGGGCAGGTCGTACTGCATCAGGCGCTCGTCGAGCAGCTCGGCCTCGATGCCCCGCTTGATGTAGGCCGGGAAGTATTCGGCATAGCGGGTGGCCATGTCCGGCTGGCTGACCTCTTCGCCCAGCACCTCGCTGCGGATGCTGTGCAGCAGCAGGCGGGCGGTGACCAGGCTGTAGTCCGGGTCGTTTTCGATCTGCGAGCGGGCGGACAGGATGAGCGATTTGCGCACCTCGTCCATCGGCACGCCGTCGTAGAGGTCGCGCACGGTGGCGTTGAGGATGGGCTCGGGGCTGACTTCGGTCAGGCCTTCGCAGGCGGTCCGCACCAGGGTGGTCAGTTGGTCGAGGTCGAGCGGTTTGCGCTCGCCGTTCTCGGTGCAGTACAGGGCATGGTCTTCAACCTGCTGCTGCTTCTGCTTGGCGCGCTCTTCGGAGCGGCGCTCGCGGTAGAGCACGTAGGCACGGGCGACTTCATGCTCGCCCGAGCGCATCAGCGACAATTCGACCTGGTCCTGGATGTCTTCGATATGGAAGGTGCCGCCATGCGGCTGGCGGCGAATCAGGGCGCTGACCACATTGTTGGTCAGCTGGTCGACCATCTCGCGGATGCGGGCGGAGGCGGCGGCTTGGCTGCCGTGCACCGCGATGAAGGCCTTGGTCATGGCCACCGCGATCTTGGACGGCTCGAACGCCACCACCGCACCGTTGCGGCGGATGATCTTGTAGTCGGCGTAGGGGGAGGACGAGGCGGTCGCTTCGGGGGTGGCAGGCAAGGAAACTTCGGGGCTGGCGGGCTGGAATTCGGTGGAAAGCTGCATCGGCTCGTCTCCTATTGTCTTGTTTACAGGCCTGGCGCGGGTTTCGGCGCCATATTAGTGAACACTAAATCTAGTGGTTCGCTTTCGTTGTTGGCGCTAATTCTAGTGTGCTGAGTCGCTGCGTCAATAGATTTTTCCGCTTTCTTTTTTGCCGGATTTGGATTTTGTTGCGGGCGTGAAAAAAGGGCTTAGACATCAAAACGATGGGGCGGCGAAAACGGGTGTGTTTGTCCGTTTAGGTGCCTGCAAATTAGGCAGGGAGGCAGTTGGAACGAGGCCCGCGGCAGCGCCGACGACCGCATCGCGTTTTTCAGCTTGTGCTTGGCCCTTAGCTCGACGTGATGTTTCGTTGGCATTGTTTCAAGCCTGAGGGGCTGGGCTGACAAGGGTTATGGGCTATTTGCGGTTATGATGCAACCTGCCTCGACAACTACCGCACTACCCAAAATGCGCAACACCGCTGTTCTTTTGATTGTCTGTCCCGACCGCAAAGGCTTGGTCGCGGCCATCGCCAATTTTCTCTATCAGCACAATGCCAACATCCTGCATGCCGATCAGCACCAGGATAAGGAGGCGGCGCTGTTCCTGATGCGGGTGGAGTGGGACTTGGACGGGTTCGACCTCGGGCTGCACAAGTTCGAAGAGGCCTTCGGCCCGATCGCGACCGAGTACCAGATGCAATGGCGCCTGGCGTTGTCCTCGGTGAAGCCGCGCATGGCCATCTTCGTGTCGAAATACGATCATTGCCTGGCCGACCTGCTCTATCGTTGGCAGGCGGGCGAGTTGTATTGCGAGATTCCGCTGATCGTCAGCAATCATCCGGACACCCACTGGCTGGCCGAGGCCTACAAGGTGCCGTTCCAGCATATCCCGGTGAACAAGGACAATAAGGCCGAGGCCGAGCGGCAGCAGCAGGCCCTGCTCGAGCACCACCGGGTCGACTTCGTGGTGCTCGCCCGGTACATGCAGGTGCTGTCGCCCGAGTTCATCCGCAGTTGGCGACATCGCATCATCAACATCCACCATTCCTTCCTGCCCGCCTTCCACGGCGCCAAGCCCTATCAGCGGGCGTTCGAGCGCGGCGTGAAGCTGATCGGCGCGACCGGCCACTATGTGACCGAGGTGCTGGACGACGGCCCGATCATCGAGCAGGACGTGACCCGCATCTCGCATCGCGACGACCTGGACGACTTGGTGCGCAAGGGCGCCGACTTGGAGAAGGTGGTGTTTTCGCGCGCGGTGCGCTGGCATATCGACAACCGTATCCTGGTCTACGGCAACAAGACGGTGGTGTTCGACTGATGGTGTTTGCTGAACTGATCGGCTATCCCGCCGCTGTTTTGACCACCGCGGCCTTTGTGCCGCAGGCCTGGCGGTCTTGGCGCACGCGCGACCTGTCCGGCATCTCGCTGCCGATGTATCTGCTGTTCACCCTGGGCGTGGCCTGTTGGCTGCTCTACGGCCTGGCCATAGCCAGCGTGCCGGTAATCGTGGCCAACGGCATCACGCTGTGCCTGGCCGGCATGGTGCTCTGGCTGAAGGTGCGAGAGTAGGGCTGGTTGCCCTGGCGCGAAAAGGGCCGGTGTCCCGGCCTTTTTTATTTGGGCCGGCGCCCGCTCGGTTTTTTTGCCAAGGGTTTGCCGCCCGCTGGCTGCGCTGGACCGCGTTGCCGGCCACCGGGTTTTTGCGCATGGCCCATACGGCGTGGGCCTTCGCTTTGACGGCCGGTGCCGGCCGGTTGGAAGCTCGGTACCAGGTGCTGCTTGCCGTTGCCGATCAGGTCGGCGTGGCCCATCTCTGTCAGCGCCTCGCGCAGCAGCGGCCAGTTCTCCGGGTCGTGATAGCGCAGAAAGGCCTTGTGCAGTTTGCGGCTGCGCCCGGCGCGGGTGACGGTGACGTGTTGGCCGCGGCCGCCGAGCACCTTTTTCAGCGGGTTGAGTTCGGTGTGCCACATGGTGGTGGCCATGGCCATGGGCGTGGGTAGGAAGGTTTGCACCTGGTCCAGGCGGAAGCCGTTTTTCTTCAGCCAGATGGCGAGGTGGAGCATGTCCTCGTCGGTGGTGCCGGGGTGGGCGGCGATGAAGTAGGGGATGAGGTATTGCTCCTTGCCGGCCTCTTTCGAGAACTTCTCGAACAACTGCTTGAACCGCTCGTAGCTGCCGATGCCCGGCTTCATCATGTGATTGAGCGGGCCTGCTTCGGTGTGCTCCGGCGCGATCTTGAGGTAGCCGCCGACGTGGTGCTGCACCAGTTCCTTCACATATTCCGGCGATTTGACCGCCAGGTCGTAGCGCACGCCGGAGCCGATCAATATCTTCTTGATCCCGGGCAGGGCACGGGCCTTGCGGTAGAGCTGGATCAGCGGGCCGTGGTCGGTGCTCATGTTGTGGCAGATGTCGGGAAAGACGCAGGACAGGCGACGGCAGGCCGATTCGATCTTTTCGTCTTTGCATTTCAGCCGGTACATGTTGGCGGTGGGGCCGCCCAGGTCGGAGATGATGCCGGTGAAGCCCGGCGTCTTGTCGCGGATCGCCTCGATCTCGGCCAGGATGGATTGCTCCGACCGGCTCTGGATGATGCGGCCCTCGTGCTCGGTGATGGAGCAGAAGGTGCAGCCGCCGAAACAGCCGCGCATGATGTTGACCGAGAAGCGGATCATCTCCCAGGCCGGGATGCGGGTGTCCCGGTAGCTCGGGTGCGGCGCGCGGGCATAGGGCAGGTCGTA
>JAJZTS010000020.1 GCA_021848725.1 Pseudomonadota bacterium | reverse complement strand
AACGAGATGCCAGCGCAGTGCATCGGGATATCGCCGCGCTGATCGAACGAGGACTCGTCGAGAAGGACGAAGCCGGCAAGCTGTTCGTGCCGTTCGGGCGAATTCACGCCGAAATCGACCTGATGCCAAAGGCCGCGTAAGCACCCCACGAAGACGCCATATCGTGGCTGGATGGAAATGTGTTTGTGCAAGACCTGATCCCGAATTTCTTGTATCGTGGCCAGATGAAAATGTGTTCGTGCAAGGCACGCCCCCAAATCCCGAGTCACTTCGCAAACCAGATTGCATTAATAAATACACGCATGAACAAGACAGAGATTGCGAATTTTCTTTTAGATAACACTTACCTGGTAAATGTATTTCAGGACGGCCATTTGGTTTCGCAGGGCTCCGCTTTTCCGTTTAATAAAAACGGGGACTTACTGACAGCTGCTCATGTCATCACAGGAAAGCTGCCATACTCCGACAAGGATATTGATAATTTAACTATTGCTTGCAGGAAACCAGGACTGGACTACGACATATACGATTGCAGCATCTTGGCCCCCTCCATTTCACTTTCTCATTTTAAGGATCCGATATTTATTGATGCTGCGATATTAATTAACCGCCACAGGGAAAGAGAAGTAAATTTCTTTGAGTGTCCTGAAAGTGAGGTTGTAGCAGGCACTGATGTTTTAATGTGCAGATATTCAGATGAGATCGAGCCTCCCTTGTCGTTTCAGCGAAATTTGAATTTAAAACACCCCGATTTTCTAGGCATAGAATCAAAACTCATAAGTTCGATTGAAACTCACATCAAACTGAGCATGGTCAAAAGCGGCATGATTGGAAGAGCACTAAAAGTCGTATTCACTGATGCCGGGATATCCGGCTTCTCTTTATACATAGACAATGGCATTCATCAAGGGGCTAGCGGCGGCCCTGTAGTTAACGACAAAAATCAAGTGATCGGGATTATTACGCAACGCGCTATCACAGACAGTTCCACAACTGAAAACCCAGACTTAAAAGTACCTTCTGGATCAACAATAGCCATCTCGCCAAGCTTGATACTTAAATGCAAACCTAGCTAGACCCCTCAAAACCGGCACAATAAGCCCTGCGCGATTACACACACGGGCTTCTGAGTCTCAGGGTCCGGGTCAGCAAGCGTAGCCCGGATGCAGTGAAACGGAATCCGGGACATCAACCCGGATTTCGGCCCATGGCCTGCATCCGGGCTACTTATCGATTATTGCAGCGAAACCTCGATCGCGTAGGCGCACAGCGCCAGCAGCGGTTGCGGCATCAAGCCGAGCAGCAGCATGCCGATGCCGTTCAACGACAGCAGGGCACGCACGTCGCTACCGCCGCTCGGCACGATGTCGGCGGCATGTGGGGCGTCGAAGTACAGCACCTTGACCACGCGTAGGTAGTAGAAAGCACCGATCAGCGAGAAGACCACGGCCGCCACGGCCAGCCACAGCCAGCCGGCGCCGACCAGGGCCTGCAGCACGACGAACTTGGCATAGAAGCCGACGAAGGGCGGGATGCCGGCCATGGAGAACATGAGCATGGCCATGATCGCGGCCAGCCAGGGGTGCTTGGCGTTGAGGCCCTTGAAGTCGTCCAGCCGCTCCGCCTCGAAGCCGGCGCGCGACAGGTAGACCACCATGCCGAAGGCGCCCAGGCTGGTGATGGCGTAGGTGATAACGTAGAACATCGCGGCGCTGTAGCCGGCATAGCTGTCGGTCAACAGGCCGAGCAAGAGGAAGCCCATGTGGGCGATGGTCGAATAGGCCAGCATGCGCTTGAGGTTGCTCTGCATGATCGCCGCCAGGTTGCCGATGGCGAGCGAGAGCACGGCCATGATCGCCAGCATCTGCTGCCAATCGCCCACGGCCGGGTGCAGGCCGTCGACCAAGAGGCGCATGACGATGGCGAAGGCGGCCAGCTTGGGCGCCGAACCGATGAACAGGGTCACCGCCGACGGCGCGCCGTGATAGATGTCGGGCACCCACATGTGGAACGGCGCGGCGCCGAGCTTGAAGGCCAGGCCGGCGACGACGAAGACCAGGCCGAAGGCGAGCAGGCCGGGGTGGGTCATGTCGACGGCCTGAATCAACTGGCCCATCTGCAAGGTGCCGGTCATGCCGTAGAGGATGGACATGCCGTAGAGCAGGAAGCCGGAGGCCAGGGCGCCGAGCACGAAGTACTTCATCGCCGCCTCGCTCGCCACCGCCGAGTCGCGTTGCAGCGCGACCAGGGTATAGAGCGACAGCGACAGCAGTTCCAGGCCGAGATAGAGGGTGAGGAAATGGCTGGCCGAGACCATCACCATCATGCCGAGCACGGCGAACAGCACCAGGGCGAAGTACTCGCCGCGGAACATGCCGCGGTCATGCAAGTAGCGGCGGGAATAGGCCACGGCGACGACGGCGGCGGCATAGATGACCAGCTTGAGCACGTCGCCCATCAGGTCGCCGACGAACATGCCGTTGAAGGCATAGGTCTTGACGCCGTCGGCATTGAACAACGTGATCACACCGGCGCCGACCAGGGTCCACTGGGTCAAGGTATAGGCCCAAGCCGCCTTCTTGCTGAAGGCCTCGACCAGCAAGACCACGCAGGCGAGGCTGAGCACGAAGATTTCGGGCAGCGCGGGCATCAAGTTGAGCATCGACAACGTCATGGCGGTCTCGTCAGGGCAGCTTGCTGTGAGCGACATGCTCCAGCAGATTGTTTACGGAGGCATGCATGACCTCGGTCACCGGCAGCGGGTACAGGCCCATGCCGAGCACGCAGATCGCCAGCAGCGCCAGCACCAGGAATTCGCGGCTATCGATGTCCTGCATCGCCGCCACCTTGTCGTTGGTCACCGGGCCGAACACCACCCGCTTGTACATCCACAGGGTATAGGCGGCGCCGAAGATCAGGGTCAGCGCCGCGGCGAAGGCATACCAGAAGTTCACCTTGATGGTGCCCAGGATGACCATGAACTCGCCGACGAAGCCGGAGGTGGCCGGCAGGCCGGCATTGGCCATGGCGAACAGCATGAACAGGGCGGCGAATTTGGGCATGGCGTTGACCACGCCGCCGTAGTCGGCGATCTGGCGCGAATGCAGGCGGTCGTACATGACACCAATGCAGAGGAACAGCGCGGCGGAGATGAAGCCGTGCGAGATCATCTGCACCAAGCCGCCCTCGACGCCGAGCGGCTGGAAGATGAAGAAGCCCAGGGTGACGAAGCCCATGTGCGCGATGGAGGAATAGGCGATCAGTTTCTTCATGTCGGACTGGACCAGGGCGACCAGGCCGATATAGACCACAGCGATCAGCGACAGCGCGATCATCAGGCCGGATAGTTCGTGCGCGGCGTCGGGCGCGATGGGCATGGCGAAGCGCAGGAAACCGTAGGCGCCCACCTTCAAGGTAATCGCCGCCAGCACCACCGAGCCGCCGGTCGGCGCCTCGACGTGGGCGTCGGGCAGCCAGGTGTGCACCGGCCACATCGGCACCTTGACCGCGAAGGCGAAGAAGAAGGCGACGAACAGCAGGATCTGCGCGGTCATGCCGATCGGCACCCGCTGCCAATCCAAAATCTCGAAGCTGCCGCCGCTCTGGAAGAACAGGAAGATCAGCGCCACCATCATCAGCAAGGAGCCGAGCAAGGTGTAAAGGAAGAACTTGATCGCCGCATAGACCCGGTTCGGCCCGCCCCAGACGCCGATGATGATGTACAGCGGGATCAGCATGGCCTCGAAAAAGGCGTAGAACAGCACGCCGTCGAGCGCAGCGAACACGCCGTTGATCAGGCCGGACTGGATGAGGAAGGCGGCCATGTATTGGCCGACCTTGGTCTGGATCACCTGCCAGCCGGCCAGCACCACCAGCAGGGTGGTGAAGCTGTTGAGCAGGATGAAGGGCATCGAGATGCCGTCGACGCCGAGGTGGTAGTTGATATTGATGAGCGGCACCCAGGGCGCCATTTCCTCGAACTGCATCGCCGCCGTCTTGGCGTCGAAGCCGGTCCACAACGGCAGCGCGACCAGGAAGCCGGCCAAGGCGCCGACCAAGGCGATGGCCCGCTGGCCGTCGGCCGAACGGTCGCCGCCGCTGGCCAGGATGAACAGGCCGGCCACGATGGGCACCCAAATGGTGAGGCTGAGGATTCCAATGCCTTCGATCATGTACGTTCCCGAGCGCGTTCTCTAATTAAGGTTGCACGAACCAAGTCGCCAAAAACACCACGCCGAGGATCATGGCGAAGGCATAGTGGTAGATGCGACCGGTCTGTAGTTGATGCGCCAGATCGGCGATGACGCCGACCAGCCGAGCCGAGCCGTTGACCAGCCAGCCGTCGATGGCGGTGACATCGCCCCAGCGCCACAAGCGGCCGCCGAGCTTGCGCGCGCCGCCGGCGAAGAACCAGTCGTTGAAGTCGTCGAAGCCATATTTGCGCTCGAGGATGGCATAGACGATGCCGCTCTTGCGCCGCACCAACTCGGGCAGATCTTTGCGCACCATATAGAAGACATAGGCGGTGGCGATGCCGGCCAGCGCCAGCCAGAACGGCAGGGCCATGACGCCGTGCCGGATAAAGCCGCCGACACCGTGCCATTCTTCGGCCAGATGGCCGAGCACGTCATGCTCATGGGCGACCACGATGGCGCTGCCGAACCAGCCGTCGACCAGCAAGGGCTGGATATAGGCCCAGCCGGCATAGACCGAAGGCACAGCCAGCAGGATCAAGGGCACGGTGACCACCCAGGGCGATTCTTTCGGCTCGACGGCATGGTGATGTTCGTCGTGGTGATGCTCGTCATGATGCTGCTGGCGGAAACGCTCGGGGCCGTGGAAGGTCAGGAACAGCATGCGGAAGCTGTAGAAAGCGGTGACGAAGACGCCGGCCAGTACCGCGAAATAGGCGAAGCCGGAGCCGGCCAGGTGCGAGGCGCCGACCGCCTCGATGATGGCGTCCTTGGAGAAGAAGCCGGCGAACGGCGGGATGCCGGCCAGGGCGAGCGAGCCGATCAGCGCGGTCCAGTAGGTGATCGGCATGTACTTCTTGAGGCCGCCCATGTGGCGCATGTCCTGCTCGTGGTGCATCGCGATGATCACCGAGCCGGCGCCGAGGAACAGCAGGGCCTTGAAGAAGGCGTGGGTCATCAGGTGGAAGATCGCCGCGCCGTAGGCCGAAGCGCCCAGGGCCACGGTCATGTAACCGAGCTGGGACAGGGTGGAATAGGCGACCACCCGCTTGATGTCGTTCTGGATCAGGCCGAGGAAGGCCATGAACAGCGCGGTGATGGCGCCGATGACCATGACCACCGACAGCGCGGTCTCGGACAATTCGAACAGCGGCGACATGCGGGCGACCATGAAGATACCGGCGGTGACCATGGTCGCGGCGTGGATCAGCGCGGAGATCGGGGTCGGACCTTCCATCGAGTCGGGCAGCCAGACATGCAGCGGGAACTGCGCGCTCTTGCCCATGGCGCCGATGAACAGCAGGATGCAGATCACCGTCAGCAGCGACCAGGTCTCGCCCGGGATCAGCGAGATGGTGTGGCTGGCGAATTGCGGCGCCGCCTGGAACACCTGGGCGTAGTCCAGGCTGCCGAACCAGGCCAGCACCAGGCCGATGCCGAGCAGGAAGCCGAAGTCGCCGACGCGGTTGACCAGGAAGGCCTTGAGGTTGGCGTAGATCGCCGACTCGCGGGTGTACCAGAAGCCGATCAGCAGGTAGGACACCAGGCCCACCGCCTCCCAGCCGAAGAAGAGCTGGAGGAAGTTGTTGCTCATCACCAGCATCAGCATGGAGAAGGTGAACAGGCTGATGTAGCTGAAGAAGCGCTGATAGCCCGGGTCGTCGGCCATGTAGCCGATGGTGTAGATGTGCACCATGAGCGAGACGAAGGTCACCACCAGCATCATCAGCGCGGACAAGCGGTCGATCAGGAAGCCGACCTCGAAATTGACATTGCCGGAGACCAGCCAGGTGTAGACCGGGCCGTTGAAGGTGTTGCCGGTCAGCACATCTTGGAAGATCGCCAGCGAGGCGAGGAAGGCGATCAGCACGCCGAGGATGGTAATGCCGTGCGCGCCGCGGCGGCCGACGGCCTTGCCGAACAGGCCGGCAATGACGGCGCCGGCCAACGGGGCCAGCGGCACCAGCAGGTAAAGGCTTTTCATGTCCATGCCGATGTCAGCCTTTCAGGTGATCGAGGTCGTTGACGTTGATCGTGCGCAGGTTGCGGAACAGCACGATCAAAATGGCCAGACCGATGGCCGACTCGGCCGCCGCCACGGTCAGGATGAAGAAGACGAAGACCTGGCCGGCGCTATCGCCCAAATAGTGCGAGAAGGCGACGAAGTTCATGTTCACCGCCAACAGCATCAGCTCGATCGCCATCAGCAGGATGATCACATTCTTGCGGTTGAGGAAGATGCCGAGCACGCTGATCGCAAACAGGAGCGCGCCGAGCATGAGATAGTGGGATAGGCCGATCATGCTTCCTCCTCTTCGGCGGCCTTGGCTGCCGCCGGTTTTTGCGGGGCGAGCGACACCAAGCGGATGCGGTCGCCGCGCTTCACCTCGATCTGCTTGGCCGGGTCCACCCACTTGCGGCCGGGCCGCCGGCGCAGGGTCAGGCCGATGGCCGCGACCATGGCCACCAGCAGAATGACCGCCGCCAGCTCGAAGGGGTAGACGTAATCGGTATAGAGCAGCAGCCCCAATTCCTTGGTATTGCTGTAGCCGGCCGGTTTCGCCAGCGGGGTGGCGTAATCGAAATAACCGCTGCTCAGCACGGTGGCCATCTCCAGCACCATCAAGGTGGCGACCAAGGCGGCCACAGGCAGGTTGTCCCAGAAACCGCGCCGCATCTCTTCGAGGTTGATATCGAGCATCATCACCACGAACAGGAACAGCACCATCACCGCGCCGATATAGACCAGCACCAGGGTGATGGCGAGGAACTCGGCCTCGAGCAGCATCCAGATGCAGCCGGCGGTGAAGAAGGCCAGCACCAAGGCCAGCGCCGCATGCACCGGGTTCTTGGCGGTGATCACGCGCAGCCCGCTCAAGAGCAGGATGGCGGAGAAGAGATAGAAAACCAGGCTGGTGAATTCCATTGCGTGTCCGTCAGCGCTTTGCGTGCATTATCGATAAGGCGCGTCGGCCGCCCGGTCTTGGGCGATCTGCGCTTCGTATTTGTCGCCCACGGCGAGCAACATCTCTTTGGTGTAATACAGGTCGCCCCGCTGCTCGCCGTGATACTCGTAGATGCGGGTCTCGACGATGGCGTCGACCGGGCAGGCCTCTTCGCAGAAGCCGCAGAAGATGCACTTGGTCAGGTCGATATCGTAGCGGGTGGTACGGCGGCTACCGTCGTCGCGCTGTTCCGATTCGATCTGGATGGCCAGGGCCGGGCACACCGCCTCGCACAACTTGCAGGCGATGCAACGCTCCTCGCCGTTCGGGTAGCGCCGTTGCGCGTGCAGGCCGCGGAAGCGCGGGCTCTGCGGCGTCCGCTCCTCGGGATACTGCACGGTGATCTTGCGCGCATAGAAATAGCGGCCGGTCAGGGCCATGCCGCGCACCAACTCGGTGAGCAGGAAGGTGTCGAAGAAGTGCTTGATCCGAGTCAACATGACAAGCCCTCAGTGAAATAGGTAGGCCAGCGGGGTCTGCATCAGCGCACCCACGACCAGCAGCCAGACCAGGGTGACCGGGATGAACACCTTCCAACCCAGACGCATGATCTGGTCGTAGCGATAACGCGGGAAAGTGGCGCGGAACCAGAGGAACAGGAACAAGACGAAGCTGACCTTGGCCGCCAGCCAGATGAAGCCGTCGGCCACGCCGGGGATCGGCGACAGCCAGCCGCCGAGGAACATGATGGCGGTCAGGGTGGCGACCAGGATCATGTTGGCGTATTCGGCCAGGAAGAACACGGCGAAGGCCATGCCCGAGTATTCGACGTGGAAGCCGGCGACGATCTCGGACTCGCCCTCGGCCACGTCGAACGGCGCCCGGTTGGTCTCGGCCACGCCGGAGATCAGGTAGACCAGGAACAGCGGGAACAAGGGCAGCCAGTACCACTGGAACAGGCCGCCGGCCTGGGCCTGCACGATGTCGGTCAGGTTCAGGCTCCGCGCGCTCATCAGCACGCCGACCAGGGCGAAGCCCATGGCGATTTCGTAAGAGACGATCTGCGCGGCGGAACGCAGGCTGCCCAAGAAGGCGTATTTCGAGTTGGACGCCCAACCGGCGACGATGACGCCATAGACCCCCATCGAGGTGATCGCCATGACGAACAACAGACCGGCGTCGATGTCGGCCAGCACCAGGCTGTCGGTGAACGGGATCACCGCCCACGCCGCCAGCGCCGGGGCCAAGGCCAGCACCGGGGCCAGCAGGAACAGGCCCTTGTTGGCGCCGGACGGAATGATGATCTCCTTGAACAGGAGCTTGAGGCCGTCGGCCAGCGGTTGCAGCAGGCCCTTGGGCCCAACCCGGTTCGGGCCGAGGCGCACCTGCATGTAGCCGATCACCTTGCGCTCGGCCAGGGTGAGATAGGCCACGGCGATCATCAAGGGCGCGACGATGGCGACGATCTTGACCAAGGTCCACAGCGGCAGCCAGGCCGGCCCGAGCAGGTTGGCGAAGTAATCCAAGGTCATACGGCCTCCAGACTGATGGCGCCGAAACGTGGGCCTAAGCCGGCAGTCAACGGGCCAACGGCAACACGCAGCACGTCGTCGGGCAGGCGATCGTCGCGGCGCAGGCGCAGCACCGCCTCGCCACCGGCTTGTTTCACCCGCACTTGCGCCTCGGCCACCAGGCCCAAGCGATTGATCAAGCCGCCGCTGGCCCAGGCACAAGCGGCATCGAGCGCATCCTGAGTTTGCTGCAAGGCCGGCGCGCGACGCGTGAGCGGATCGAGTTGATAGCTCGGCGTCTCGCCCAGACGCTCTAGGCCCTCCTGCGCGGCAAGCGCCTGGAGCGTAATGCCGGCGATGCCATTGTCGAGTCGCGCGGCGATGTCGGCCTCACCTTGGGCCAGGGCCTCGGCCCGCACCTCTTCCGCGCTGTTGTGCTCGAAGCCGGCGAGGTTGAATTGATTACCCAACACGCGCAACACCTTCCAAGCCGGACGCGCCTCGCCCTGCGGCTTGACCGCCGGGTTGAAGGCCTGCAAGCGGCCTTCCACATTGATGAAGCTGCCGGCCGTCTCGCTGAACGGCGCGATCGGCAACAGCACGTCGGCGTAGTCCATGACCCGGCCCTTGAAGGCGGTCAGCGCGACGACAAACTCGGCCTGGTCCAGGGCCTTGAACAATTTGCCGCCGTCGTGGCCATCGAGCTCCGGCTCCGTGCCGAGCAGGAGATAGCCCTTGGCGTCCTGGGCAAGCGCGCTGGACTGGGCGTTGACGATCTGCGCGCCGACGCTGTTGGCCGAGGGTGACAGGAAACCCAACTTGGCGCCGGTGGCCTCGGCAATCGCCGCCGCCAATTGATGCAGCTGCGCCGCCGCCGGATGGTTCTGCGCCACAGCGCCGAGCAACACGGCCTTGTGTTCGCCACCTTGCAAGCTGGCAGCGATGGCACGCGCGGCATCGGATACCGTCACGCCACTCACCTGCCCGGCCACTTCGGCCGGCAGATTGGCGCCGGCCTGCTGCAGGGCCTTGGCGACCTGGGCCAAGGCATTGACCCAAGCCGTCGGCTTGGAAATCAGCTTATTGGCGACGTGGCAATTGAGTTCGTCATCCGCCGCGTGCACGACATTGAGCTGCGCGCCCCACTTCACGGCCTGGCGCAGGCGCTGAGCGATCAAGGGTTGTTCTTTGCGCAACGTGGCACCGACCAGCAGCACGCGCTGCAATTGATTCAGTTCGGCAATCGGCATGCCCAGCCACGTGGCGCCCTTGCGCTGGCCATCGCCGGAGAAGTCGGCCTGAGCCAGGCGATGCTCGACCTGCTCGCTGCCCAGGGCACGCATCAACTTCTGCAAGAGATGCAGTTCTTCCACGGTCTGATGCGGCGAGGCCATGGCCGCCAAGCTATTGCCGCCATGGGTCTCGCGCAGCACGCGCAAGGCGCCGGCGGCTTGGGTCAGTGCCTTTTGCCAATCGACCTCGATCCACTTGTCGCCATCGCGCACCATGGGCCGGGTCAGCCGCTCTTCGGAATTGAGCGCCTCGTAGGCGAAACGGTCGCGGTCGGCCAGCCAGCATTCGTTGATGGCTTCGTTGTCCTGCGGCACCGCGCGGTAGACCTTGTTGTCCTTGACGTGCAGGATCAGGTTAGCGCCCAGGCCGTCATGCGGGCTGACGCTCTTGCGCCGGCCCAACTCCCAGGCGCGGGCGCTGTAGCGGAAAGGCTTGGAAGTCAGCGCACCGACCGGGCACAGGTCGATCACGTTGCCGGACAGCTCGGAAGTGACCTGCTGCTCGAGGAAAGGCATCACCTCGGTGTGCTCGCCGCGATGGACCATGCCCAGTTCCATGCGGCCGGCGATCTCCTGGGTGAAACGCACGCAACGGCTGCAGTGGATGCAGCGGGTCATGTCGGTCGCCACCAGCGGACCGAGGTCCTTTTCCTGCACCACCCGCTTGGGCTCGGCATAGCGCGAGGCGCTGCCGCCATAACCGACGGCGAGGTCTTGCAACTGGCATTCACCGCCCTGGTCGCAGATCGGGCAATCGAGCGGATGGTTGATCAGCAAGAGTTCCATCACGCCCTTCTGGGCGTCGACCGCCTTGGCGGAATGGGTGCGCACCTTCATGCCCTCGGTCACCGGGGTGGCACAGGCCGGCAGCGGCTTGGGCGCCTTCTCCACTTCGACCAGACACATGCGGCAGTTGGCCGCGATGCTGAGTTTCTTGTGGTAGCAAAAATGCGGGATGAAGATGCCCGCCTGGTTGGCGGCATCCATCAAGGTCGCGCCCTGCGCGACCTCGACCGTCTTGCCGTCTATCTCGATTACTGGCATGTCAGCCACCCACCATGCATTTCTTGTTCTCGATGTGGTACTCGAATTCCTTGCGGAAGTGCTTGATGAAGCTCTGCACCGGGCCGACCGCGGCATCGCCCAGGGCGCAGATGGTGCGGCCGGCGATGCTGTTGCCGACGCTCATCAAAAGATCGAGGTCTTCCGGCCGGCCTTCGCCATGTTCGATGCGCTTGACCACCCGATACATCCAGCCGGTGCCTTCGCGGCAGGGTGTGCACTGGCCGCAGGATTCCTCGAAGTAGAAATAGGCCAAGCGCTCCAGGGCCTGGACCATACAGACGCTGTCGTCCATCACGATCACTGCGCCCGAACCGAGCATGGAGCCGGCCTTGGCGATGGCGTCGAAGTCCAGGGTCAGGTCCATCATGATCTCGGCCGGCAGCACCGGGGCGGAAGAGCCGCCCGGAATCACCGCCTTCAGCTTGTGTCCGGTGCGCACGCCGCCGGCCATCTCCAGCAACTCGGCGAACGGCGTGCCCAGGCCCACTTCATAGTTGCCTGGTTTGTTCACGTGGCCGGAGACGGAGAAGATCTTGGTACCGCCGTTGTTCGGTTTGCCCAGGTCGAGAAAGGCCTGGCCGCCGTGACGGATGATCCAGGGGATCGAGGCCAGGGTCTCGGTGTTGTTGATCGTGGTCGGCTTGCCATAGAGACCGAAGCTGGCCGGGAACGGCGGCTTGAACCGGGGCTGGCCCTTCTTGCCTTCGAGCGATTCCAGCAGCGCGGTCTCCTCGCCGCAGATATAGGCGCCATAACCCTGATGGGCGTGGATGTCGTAGTCCCAGCCGCTGCCGCAGATATTCTTGCCGAGAAAACCGGCGGCGCGGGCCTCTTCCAGGGCGCGTTCGAAATCGAGATAGGACTCGAAGATCTCGCCGTGGATGTAGTTGTAGCCGGCCTTGGCGCCCAGGGTGTAACCGGCGATGACCATGCCCTCGATCAACTGATGCGGATTGAAGCGCAGGATGTCGCGGTCCTTGAAGGTGCCCGGCTCGCCCTCGTCGGTGTTGCAGACGACGTACTTGTCGCCCGGGAACTGGCGCGGCATGAAGCTCCATTTAAGGCCGGTCGGGAAGCCGGCGCCGCCGCGGCCGCGCAGGCCGCTGAGCTTGACCTGTTCGATGATCTGCTCGGCCGGCATCTTCTCGGCCAGCACCTTTTTCAAGGCCTCGTAGCCGCCATTGGCGACATAAGTCTTGAGCGAGGCCGGCTCCGGGTGGTCCAGCGTCCACATGCAAACCTTGGTGCTCATTTCATGTCGTCCAATAAGTTATCGACAACTTCGGGCGTCAGATGGCTGTGCATCGTGTGGTTGTTGTGCAGGCAGAGCGGTCCGTCGCCGCAGGCACCCATGCACTCGCCTTCGACCAGGGTATAGCGGCCGTCGGCCGTGGTTTCGCCGAAGCCCACGCCCAGCTTGCCCTTGAGGTGCTCGGCGAGCTTGTCGGCGCCCTGCAACTGGCACGGCAGGTTGGTGCACAAGGTCACCTTGTGGCGGCCAACCGGCTTGAGGTCGTACATGTTGTAGAAGGTCGCCACCTCGTAGGCTGCGATCGCCGGCATGCCGAGATAGTTGGCGACGAACTCGATGGTCTCGGTCGCCAACCAGCCCTTTTCGGTCTGGGCGATGCGCAAGGCCGCCATCACCGCCGATTGCTTATGCTCGGGCGGGTATTTGGCGATCTCCTTGTCGATCAAGGTGAGCGATTCAGCGGTAAGCATCATCGGTCGATCTCCCCAAACACGATGTCCATGGTGCCGATGATCGCCACCACGTCGGCGATCATGTGGCCGCGCGACATCTCGTCCATCGCCGCCAGATGGGCAAAGCCCGGGGCGCGAATCTTCATGCGGTACGGCTTGTTGGCGCCATCGGACACCAGATAGATGCCGAACTCGCCCTTCGGGTGTTCGACCGCGGCATAGGCCTCGCCCTCGGGCACGTGCATGCCTTCGGTGAACAGCTTGAAGTGGTGGATCAGCTCCTCCATGTTGCTCTTCATGCTCTCGCGCGAGGGCGGCGCCACCTTGTGGTTCTCGACGATGACCGGCCCCGGGTTCGCGCGCAGCCAGGCGATGCACTGCTGGATGATGCGGTTGCTCTGGCGCATCTCTTCCACCCGCACCAGATAGCGGTCGTAGCTGTCGCCGTTGCGGCCGACCGGGATGTCGAAATCCATCCGGTCGTAGACCTCGTAGGGCTGGTGCTTGCGCAAGTCCCAGGCGACACCGGAGCCGCGCAGCATCGGGCCGGTGAAACCCAGGGCCTTGGCCCGTTCCGGACTGACCACACCGATGTCGACCAGGCGCTGCTTCCAGATGCGGTTGTCGGTGAGCAGGGTCTCGTACTCGTCGACATAGGCCGGGAAGCGCTTGGTGAAGTCATCGATGAAATCGAGCACCGAGCCCTGGCGGTTCTCGTTCAGACGCTTGACGTCGGCCTCGGTCTTGAACCGATTGGGCTGGTATTGCGGCATCCGCTCGGGCAGGTCGCGATAGACGCCGCCGGGCCGGTAATAAGCGGCATGCAGGCGGGCGCCGCTCACCGCCTCGTAGACGTCCATCAGGTCCTCGCGCTCGCGGAAGGCGTAGAGGAACACGGTCATCGCGCCGACGTCGAGGGCATGGGCGCCGAGCCAGAGCAGGTGATTGAGGATACGGGTGATCTCGTCGAACATCACCCGGATGTATTGGGCGCGTTCGGGCGGCGCGATGCCGAGTAGCTTCTCGATGGCCATGACATAGGCGTGCTCGTTGCTCATCATCGAGACGTAGTCGAGCCGGTCCATATAGGGCACCGACTGCAGGAAGGTCTTGTGTTCGGCCAGCTTCTCGGTCGCGCGATGCAGCAGGCCGATATGCGGATCGGCGCGCTCGACCACCTCGCCGTCCAGCTCCAGCACCAGGCGCAGCACGCCGTGGGCCGCAGGGTGTTGCGGGCCAAAGTTGAGCGTGTAATTGCGGATCTCAGCCATGCTCAAAAGCCCTCGTTTGCCGGTACCACGCTGGCACACAAATTACGCAGCTCAACTTCAGTGCAGGCTCTTGCACCCGCCAGGGTGAACGCTTGCCCAGCAAGAGTTAAGCGCACAGCGCGGCCGGAACTAAAATTCAACACGCAGACCACCGCCATCACTCCACCTCGCCGTAATTCTCGACCCGCACGAGCCGCGGCGTCACCTCGCGCGGCTCGATGCTCACCGGCTGGTAGATCACGCGCTTGAGTTCAGGGTCGTAACGCATCTCGACTTGGCCGGACAACGGGAAATCCTTGCGGAAGGGGTGACCGATGAAACCGTAGTCGGTCAGGATGCGGCGCAGGTCCGGGTGACTCTCGAACACGATTCCGTAGAGATCGAAGGCCTCGCGCTCGAACCAGTTCACCCCCGGCCAGACCTCGATCAGCGAGGCCAGCAGCGGCAATTCGTCGCTCTCGCAGAAGGCGCGCACACGAACGCGATGATTCTTGGTCACCGACAAGAGATGGACCACGACGGCATAACGCGGACCTTCGCGCAGCCCATCCTTGTAGTCCGCATAATCGACGCCGCACAGGTCGATCAGGGTATCGAAGGCCAAACCGGGGTCATCGCGCAAGGTCATGGCAACGCCATGCCAGTCTTGCGGCCGGACCTCCAGAGTGACCTCGCCCAGCGCCACGCCGCCACCGGCGATCCGCTCGCCGAGCACGTCTTGCAAACGCGAAAAGAGCGCTTCCGCAGTCAAAGGCACGTTGGGGATCTCCTAGCGGGCAATGGTGTTGGTGCGGCGAATCTTTTTCTGCAGCTGCACCAAACCATAGAGCAGGGCCTCGGCGGTCGGGGGACAGCCGGGCACATAGACATCGACAGGCACAATGCGGTCGCAACCGCGCACCACGGAATAGGAATAATGGTAATAGCCACCGCCGTTGGCGCACGAGCCCATGGACAGCACCCAGCGCGGCTCGGCCATCTGGTCGTAGACCTTGCGCAGGGCCGGGGCCATCTTGTTGGTCAAGGTGCCGGCCACGATCATCAGGTCGGATTGCCGCGGGCTCGGCCGGAACACGATGCCGAAGCGGTCCAAATCGTAACGGGAGGCTCCGGCATGCATCATCTCCACGGCGCAGCAGGCCAAGCCAAAGGTCATCGGCCACAGTGAACCGGTACGGGTGTAATTGATCACCGTATCCAGCGTGGTCGTGACAAACCCCTTTTCCAGGACGCCTTCGATACTCATTACTTAGTTACTCCCACTCCAGGGCGCCCTTCATCCATTCATAGGCGAAGCCCACGACCAGGATGGCGAGGAAAATGACCATGGCAACGAAGCCGAACAGGCCGATCTGCTCGAGCACCACCGCCCAGGGAAACAAAAAGGCGATCTCCAGATCGAATAGGATGAAAAGAATGGCCACGAGGTAATAGCGCACGTCGAACTTCATACGCGCGTCTTCAAAGGCCTCGAAGCCACATTCGTAAGGGGAAAGCTTTTCGCTGTCCGGTCGACTCGGCGCCAAAACCCAGCCCGCCACCATCGGCAACACCCCAACTGCCAAGCCGACCAAGATGAACAGCAGAACTGGAAAGTAGTTTTCTAGCATTATTTCCTTTCGCGCTTCCAGCGCGCGTCTCCTCGGGGAGTGTATGCGGCGCGCAGGCGCAGTGTCAAGGAAAGGGACAACCGAAAAACTCATTGATATCAATGAGTTATAAGCAAAACCGACTGCTAGTATAAAGAGATTATATGGGCTTGGCGCCTAGCCCGGCGGGCAACTTACCTCGGGTTGAGACCAGCACGGGCATCTGCGGCGTCGCGGCTGGCTTGTGGTAAACGGCCACCCTTCGCCAACCCCGCCTTGCACCGCACCGCGCCGGCAACCGGCGCTATGCGTTTCCTACTGAGATGATTTTGTATTAGATGGTGCCGACGGCGAGACTCGAACTCGCACGCGTTTCCGCACTGCCCCCTCAAGACAGCGTGTCTACCAATTCCACCACGTCGGCAAATTGATGGGGTGCCTGGACTGCGCCCAGCCACCCCCAAAACTCATTTCGGGATCGCGCCCGCTTTCGACGGCTCGCCTTGCGGCTGGGCCGGCATCGGCAGCGATTGTTGCGGTGCCACCGGCGCCACTTCAGTCTTGCCCTTGCTCGAAGAGAAATAGGCCAGCCCCAGGCTGGTCAGGAAAAACACCGTGGCCAGGACCGCGGTAGCCCGACTCAAAAAGTTTGCCGAGCCCGTCGCACCAAACAGGCTACCGGAAGAGCCGCTACCGAAAGCGGCCCCCATGTCGGCACCCTTGCCATGCTGAAGCAAAACCAGGCCGACCACCGCGGCAGCCGCCAGGATATGCAAAATCCAAACCAAAAATTCCATTTATGACCTCAAGCCGATTTGCAGATGGCCAGAAACTCTTCCGCCACCAAGGATGCACCACCAATCAGGCCGCCATCGATATCCGGCTGAGCCAACAATTCGGCTGCATTGCTTGCCTTCATGCTACCGCCGTACTGAATGATCAGGCCCTCGGCCACCGCCGGGTCCAGGGCCGCAATTTTGCCACGGATAAAGGCGTGCAACTCCTGCGCCTGCTCTGGCGTGGCCGTCTTGCCGGTGCCGATTGCCCAAACCGGCTCATAGGCCACCACCGCATCGGCCAAGGCACCCACCCCCGACTTGGCGATGACCGCATCCAATTGACGGGCCACCACGGCTTGGGTGATGCCGCCCTCGCGCTCGCCCAGGGTTTCGCCCACACACAGGATAGGCACCAAGCCGGCGGCTTGAGCCGCTTCAAACTTCTCGGCCACCAACGCATCGGTCTCGCCATAGAGCGCGCGGCGCTCGGAGTGACCGACAATGACATACTTACAGCCGAAGTCACGCAACATGGCGGCCGACACCTCACCGGTGAAGGCCCCCTTGCCGTGCTGACTTAGATTCTGCGCACCCCAAGCAACCGGTGAACCGGCCAACTTGGCCTGCACCTGGGCCAAAAAGGGGAAAGGCACGCAAACCGCGACATCGGTCTTGGCACCGGCAACACCCGCCAAAACGCCAGCCAACAACGCCTCGTTTTCAGCTAGGCTGCCATGCATTTTCCAATTGCCGGCGACGAGTTTGCGACGCATAAACCCCTCCGAATAAAGGGCGCAATCTTATGCTTTCCCGGCTTTCCGGTCAATTCGGCAGGTGCTTGCCAGCGACTTAAGTCGCTTCTTGGACAAGATATTTCTGGAGCCGCCGTTCCATAACGTGGCGGTCGAAACGCCATTCTTCAATCATGGCCATCGCCAAGCCGAAGGCCTTGGCCTTGAGTTCGTATAGCCGGCTCAACTCGAAGTGTGCCCCGGACTCGAGGGCCAGACAGAGATCGCGCAAAGTGTCCGCGTCACGGCCACCCGCATTTCGTTCCATGTATTTCGCAATCAATTTGACTGCATTCGCCACAGCATGCCCCTATCGACAATGGCAAAGCCCGACGCCACACAGGCGCCATCCCTCGGCAAGCGTCGGCCGACCGCCGCCGCGCCTGCACACGGCGGATTGTGCCCTGCCCAAATGACGTCGAGATGACAACCCGCAGGGTTGTGCAAGGGATAGTTGCTGAGAGGCCGGGCAGTGAGTCGCTGATTAACCGAAGCGCCCGGTAATGTAGTCCTCGGTTTGGGCCTTGCGCGGCTTCACGAACAGCTCATCCGTCTTGCCGAACTCGACCAGCTCACCGAGATACATGAAGGCGGTGAAGTCGGAGATACGCGCCGCTTGCTGCATGTTGTGCGTCACGATGGCGATGGTGTATTCGTATTTCAACTCGTTGACCAATTCCTCGACCTTGGCGGTGGAAATGGGGTCTAGCGCAGAGGTAGGCTCATCGAGCAAGAGCACTTCCGGTTTGACCGAGACGGCCCGGGCGATACACAAACGCTGCTGCTGGCCGCCGGACAAAGACAAGCCACTCTGCTGCAGCTTGTCTTTGACTTCAACCCACAACGCCGCTTTGCGCAGCGCCCATTCGACACGGTCGTCCATCTCGGAGGCCGGCATCTTTTCATACAGCCGCACGCCGAAGGCAATGTTTTCGTAGATGGTCATCGGGAACGGTGTCGGCTTCTGGAATACCATGCCGATCTTGGCCCGTATCATGTTGACGTCTTGCTTCTTATCGAGCAGGTTCTTGCCGTGGAACAAAATCTCCCCTTCCGCCCGGTGGCCGGGGTAGAGGTCGTACATGCGGTTGAAGGTGCGCAGCAATGTGGATTTGCCACAGCCCGACGGCCCGATGAAGGCGGTCACCTTGTTCTTGGCGATGTCCAGGCTAACACTGTTCAGCCCCTTGAAATCGCCATAGTAGAAATCCAGGCCACGAACTTGCAGGGCAATTTCCTCGCCAGTCAGGGTGGATTGTTCGGACATTACGGACTCCGGAGTATGGATTAGAAGTTGTCTTTCTGGCGGAAGATGACGCGTGCACCAACGTTGATGGCAAGCACGAGCAACGCGATCAACAACGATCCGCCCCAGGCCAGCTGAACCCAATTGTCATAGGGACTCATGCCGAACTGGAAGATCACCACGGGCAGATTGCCCATGGGTTTTGCCATATTGGTGTTGTAGAACTGGTTGTTCAGGGCAGTGAACAGGAGTGGCGCGGTTTCGCCGGTCACCCGCGCGACCGCCAGGAGGACGCCGGTCACCACACCGGCCTTGACCGAACGCAGCGTCACCTTGAGCGATACCTGCCAACGCGGCGCGCCGAGCGCAAAGGCGGCCTCGCGCAAGCTTGGCGGCACCAACCTGAGCATGTTCTCAGTGGTGCGCAGCACGACCGGAATGGCGATGAGGGACAGCGCGACCGATCCGGCCCAGCCAGAGAAACCGCCGAAGCTGACCACCCACAGGGCGTAGACAAACAGGCCGATGATGATGGACGGCGCAGATAGCATGATGTCGGTCACAAAACGGGTAATGGCCGCGAATTTCGACTTGTCTCCGAATTCGGCTAAATAAATGCCGGCCAAAATACCGAACGGCGTCGAGACGAAGGTAGTGACGAACAGGATCAGACCACTGCCGACGATGGCATTGCGCAAGCCGCCGCCGGCAGAGCCAGGCGCGGGGGTGTCTTTGGTAAAGAAATCCCAATTGAGCGCGGAAAAACCTTTCGAAAACAACGTCCAGAGTATCCAGAGCAAGGCGACGAAGCCAAGCGCCATTGCCAGCATGGACAGCCCGATGCCGATGCGGTTAATCCACAGACGTTGGGTATACAGACTCATTCCTGACCCCTACTTGCCCTGCTTCTTGGTGCCGCGATAGATCAACCAGCGCGAAACGCCCAAGACGAAGAAGGTGATGATGAACAGCAAGAAGCCCAGCGCAAACAACGAGGAAATATGCAACCCCGGCTCTGCCTCGCCGAACTCGTTGGCCAAAGTCGAGGCAATTGAGGTGCCCGGAGAGAACAGGCTGGCGGGCAAACGGCTGGAATTGCCGATCACGAAGGTCACCGCCATCGTCTCGCCCAAGGCACGGCCGAGGCCGAGCATGATGCCGCCGATCACGCCGACGCGGGTGTAAGGCAGCACGATGTTCCAGACCACCTCCCAGGTCGTGCAGCCGACGCCATAAGCCGACTCCTTGAGCACGGGCGGCACGGTCTCGAACACGTCTCGCATCACGGAGGCGATGAAGGGGATGACCATCAGCGCCAGGACGACGCCGGCGGTCAGGATGCCGATGCCGATGGGAGGCCCCGCGAAGAGGCCGCCGACCAACGGCAACTTGCCCAGGGTATCCTGGATGATGGGTTGCACATGATTCGAAAATAGCGGCGCAAAGATGAACAATCCCCAAATGCCGAAGACGATGGAGGGCACACCGGCCAACAGCTCGATCGCCGTACCGAGTGGGCGACGCAACCAGGTCGGGCAGGTTTCGGTCAGGAATAGGGCGATCCCGAAGCTGATCGGCACGGCAAGAAGCAAGGCAATGAACGAGGTTATCAGCGTTCCATAAATGGCAATCCGGGCGCCGTACTTCTCATCGGGAATGCTCCAGACATCTCCCCAGATAAAGCCCCAGCCAAATTCCTTGAATGCCGGAGCGGCCTGGTGCCCCAAAGAGATAAGGATGCCGGCCAGCGCGACGAGCACAATCATGGCGAACACCATCGTGATCTGATGGAAGGCCAAATCCTGCAGCTTGAACAGCCTCCCCCGCGTGGTCTGATTGCTTTGGGGCAGGTCGTGAGTCGACACTTCACTCATTAGAACAGTCCATCCATCTCTTCGCTTGGATTGCTACGATAGCGGCCTGGGCGATTCAAGCTGCTATCGTAGAAAATCCGAGAATGCCATGCGGCACTCTCGGATCATCAAACCGTTGCCGGGTCTTACTTCATTTCCTTCATGCGGGCTTCGACCAGCTTCACGACCGAAGACGGCAGGGCGACATAGCCCAGATCCTCAGCCAGCTTCTGGCCATGATTCAGGGACCAGGTAAAGAAGTCCTTCACGGCTTTCTGCTTGGCGGCATCGGCTTGCTCGTAGCTCAGGACATAGGTGGCGCTGACGATCGGCCAGGAGTCCTTGCCAGGCATGTCCAGCAGATCGGGGGCCATGGTCTTGGTCTTGAAATCGGCATAGGTGGCGGCAGCAGCCATGGCCTTCTGGGTCGGCGCCACGAAATGGCCGGCCTTGTTCTTCAGCATGACGAAGGTCAGGTTATTGGCACGCGCGTCCGGGAAATCGGCATAGCCGATAGCGCCAGCGATCTTTTGCACGCTAGCGGCAACACCGGGGTTGCCCTTGCCGCCCACGCCGTTGGCGGGCCAGTTCACGGCGGTACCGGTACCGACTTCCTTCTTGAAGGCTTCGGACTGCTTGGCCAGGTAGTTCGAGAACATGAACGTGGTGCCGGAAGCGTCGGAACGGTAGCAGACGGTGATGGCCAGGTCAGGCAGCTTCATGCCCTTGTTCAGAGCGACGATACGGGGATCGTTCCACTTGGTGATGGCGCCGCGGAAGATATCGGCGGCGGTCGGGCCGTCGAGCTTCAGCGCGTTGGCTTTGATGCCAGGCAGGTTGACCACGATGGTGGCGCCACCCATTTCGCTCGGGAACTGGACCAGATGGTTGGCATCGAGTTCGGCCTCGCTCATGGGCGCGTCGGTGCCGGCGAAATCGACGGTCTTGGCCTTGATCTGCTTCATACCACCGCCGGAACCGATGCCTTGGTAGTTGACGTTAACGCCACCAACGGCCTTGAAGGCCTCCGCCCACTTGGTATAGGACGGGTAGGCGAAGGTGGAGCCGGCGCCAGTAATATCGGTTGCCTGGGCGCTCACGGCGGCGGCAAAGCCCATAGCCGCGACAGTGGACATACCCATCAGCTTGAACATAAAACGCTTAGATTGAATCATTGCAATGCCTCCAAATCGGACAGAAATGCCGCACACCGCGACCGCCACGAATGCTACTGGCCGATTGTTACAGTTAGATGAACAAACTGTAATAATTCAAAATCCGGGCCGAGCTTACGCGTCAGCCCCATTTAAGGCAATCCACCATTTTTACGGATTTAGCCTTGACTCGGGCCGGCCAGGGCGCGCACGACCTCGGCGATCCGCTCCGCCGCGGCGCCAACTTGGCCGGATTGGCGGCCTTCCACCATGACCCGGATCAGGGGCTCGGTACCGGAAGAACGCAGCACGATACGCCCTTCCTCGCCGAGTTCGGCCTCTACCTCGGCCACCGCTTTCGCCACTTCCGGCCGCCCGTCCAGGGTAAAGCCCTTGGGCACCCTGACGTTGACCAACACTTGCGGGAAGTGCGGGCAGTCCTTGACGTAGTCGGCCAGGGCCTTGCCGGAGCGGCGCAAGGCGGCCAGGACCTGCAATGCCGAGATGATGCCGTCGCCGGTGCTGTGCTTGTCCAAGCACAGCAAATGTCCCGAGCTTTCGCCGCCGAGCGACCAGCCTTCGGCCTGCAATTGCTCCAAGACGTAGCGGTCACCCACTTTCGCCCGCCTAAACTCGCAACCGAGCTGCTTTAAAGCCAGCTCGGTCCCGAGATTGGTCATCAAGGTGCCGACGACACCGCCCTGCATGGCACCCATCTCCTTGCGATGCCGGGCGATCACATAGAGCAGGCGATCGCCGTCGGCGATCTCGCCGCCGGCATCCGCCATCATCAAGCGGTCGCCGTCGCCATCGAGGGCAATGCCGAGATCAGCCTTATGCGCCCGCACCGCCTGGCTCAAGGTGGCGGTATAGGTGGCACCGCACTTGTCGTTGATGTTGAAGCCGTCCGGCTCGCTGCCGATATTGACGACCTCCGCGCCCAGCTCGTGGAATACGTGCGGGGCGATGTGGTAGGCCGCGCCGTTGGCACAGTCGACCACGATGCGCAGGCCGCGCAGGTCGAGGTCGGTCGGGAAGGTGCTCTTGCAGAATTCGATGTAGCGGCCGGCGGCATCGTCCACCCGCTTGACCTTGCCGACCTCGCGCGGGGCCACGGTCTGCATGGGTTTGTCCATCTCGGCCTCGATAGCGGTTTCGATCGTGTCCGGCAGCTTGGCGCCCTGGGCGGAGAAGAACTTGATGCCGTTGTCCTCGAACGGATTGTGCGAGGCGGAGATGACGATGCCGGCCTGCAGGCGCAGCGCCCGGGTGAGATAGGCCACGCCCGGCGTCGGCATCGGTCCAACCAGGCGGACGTCGACGCCGGCCGCAGTCAGCCCGGCCTCCAGCGCCGATTCCAGCATGTAGCCGGAGACCCGGGTGTCCTTGCCGATCAGCACCGCCGGCCGCTCGCCGTGCAAGGCCGCGTGTTCGGCCGCGACCAGCACCTTGCCGGCGGCATAGCCCAGGCGCATGACGAAGTCCGGCGTGATCGGCATCTCGCCCACCCGTCCGCGCACGCCATCGGTTCCGAAGTACTTCCTAGCCATTCCCGTTTTCCTCGATTGCGGCCCACACCTTGAGGGCGTCGACCGTTTCCTTGACATCGTGTACCCGCACCACCGCGGCGCCGCGCGCCACCGCCGCCAGGGCCGCGGCCAGGCTAGCGGCCAATCTGTCTTCCACCGGCCGGCCGGTGATCAGGCCCAACATCGATTTGCGCGACAGCCCGGCCAACACCGGCGCAATGCTGGCCAAGCGCGGCAACGCCCGCAGCAAGGCCAGATTATGGTCCAAGCTCTTGCCGAAACCGAAGCCCGGATCGATCAGGATGCGCTCGCGGGCGATGCCGGCGGCCTGCGCCGCGGCCACGCGCTGCCCGAGGTAAGCGGCCACTTCGGCCACGACATCGACGTATTGGGGGTTGGCCTGCATGGTCCGAGGCTGGCCCTGCATGTGCATAAGGCAAAGGCCGACCGCGCTTTGGGCCACCGCGGCCAGCGCACCGGGTTCCGACAGCGCACAAACGTCATTGACCAGATCGGCCCCAGCGGCAATGGCGGCACGCATGACCTCGGGCTTAGAGGTATCGACCGAAATGGCCGCGCCGGACTCGCGCAGCCCCTCGATCACCGGCAGCACCCGATCCAGTTCCGCCTGCGGCGGCACCGCCTCGGCCCCGGGCCGGGTCGATTCGCCGCCGATGTCGAGGATATCGGCACCGGCCTCACGCAGGCTCAGGCCATGGGCGATGGCTTGTTCGGCGCCGAGATAACGGCCGCCGTCGGAGAAGGAATCGGGGGTGACGTTGACCACCCCCATGACCAAGGGGCGGGTGAGATCGAACCGGTATCGGCCGCAAAGAAAAGTCACGCTGGCAGCACAAAAACGAAGCGGGGCGTGCAGTTTAACACGCCCCGCCTGGCCGCCCTTGGCGCGAACCGCTTGCGCTCAGGCCTCTTCCGCCGGGGTGGAACTGGGCGCCGGTGCGCTGGGCGTGCTGCCGGAGCTGTTCGAGGTCGGCGGCGTCACCGGCTTGGGCGGACGCGGCTCGCGCCCGGCCATGATGTCGTCAATCTGTTCGGCGTCGATGGTCTCCCACTGCAGCAGGGCATGGGTCATCGCCTCGACCTTGTCGCGGTTGTCCTCGATCAGCTTGCGCGCCAGGCCGTACTGCTCGTCGATGATGCGGCGCACCTCGGTATCGACCTTGCGCAAGGTCTCTTCGGACACGCTCTTGTGCGTGGTCACCGAGCGGCCCAGGAAGATCTCGCCCTCTTCCTCGCCGTAGACCATGGTGCCCAAGGCATCGGACATGCCCCACTGGGTGACCATGCGCCGGGCCAGGTCGGTGGCGCGCTGGAAGTCGTTGGAGGCGCCGGTGGTCATCTGGTGCATGAACACCTCTTCCGCAATTCGGCCGCCGAACAGCACGGCGATGGTCGACAGCAGGCGGGTACGGTCCTGGCTATAGCGGTCTTCGGTCGGCAACTGCATGGTCACGCCCAGGGCGCGGCCACGCGGGATGATAGTGACCTTGTGTACCGGGTCGGTCTTCGGCAACAACTTGGCGACCACAGCGTGGCCCGACTCGTGATAGGCGGTGTTCTTGCGCTCTTCCTCAGGCATGACCATGGAGCGGCGCTCGGCGCCCATGATGATCTTGTCCTTGGCCCGCTCGAAGTCGTCCATGTCGACCAGGCGCTTGTTGGCGCGGGCGGCGAACAACGCGGCCTCGTTGACCAGGTTGGCCAGGTCGGCGCCGGAGAAGCCGGGGGTGCCGCGGGCGATGATGTCGGCCTTGACGTCGGGCGCCACCGGCACCTTGCGCATGTGCACCAGCAGGATCTGCTCGCGGCCGCGGATGTCGGGCAGCGGCACCACCACCTGGCGGTCGAAGCGGCCCGGCCGCATCAGGGCAGGGTCGAGCACGTCCGGCCGGTTGGTCGCGGCGATGACGATGATGCCGGAGTTGGCCTCGAAGCCATCCATCTCCACCAGCAACTGGTTCAGGGTCTGCTCGCGTTCGTCGTTGCCGCCGCCCAGACCGGCGCCGCGCTGGCGGCCGACCGCGTCGATCTCGTCGATGAAGATGATGCAGGGCGACTGCTTCTTGGCCTGCTCGAACATGTCGCGCACGCGGGCGGCGCCGACGCCGACGAACATCTCGACGAAGTCGGAGCCGGAGATGCTGAAGAAGGGCACCTTGGCCTCGCCGGCAATCGCCTTGGCCAGCAGGGTCTTGCCGGTGCCGGGCGAGCCGACCATCAACACGCCGCGCGGGATGCGGCCGCCCAGTTTCTGGAAGCGCGACGGATCGCGCAGGAACTCGACCAACTCGCCGACCTCTTCCTTGGCCTCGTCGCAACCGGCGACGTCGGCAAAGGTGATCTGGTTACTCGATTCGTCCAGCATGCGGGCGCGGCTCTTGCCGAAGGAGAAGGCGCCGCCCTTGCCGCCACCCTGCATCTGGCGCATGAAGAAGATCCAGACGCCGATCAACAGGATCATCGGGAACCACGAGATGAAGATGCTCATCAGCATCGACGGCTCTTCCTCGGGCTTGGCCTCGACCACTACGCCGTTCTTCAGCAGATCGGAAACCAGCCAGGGATCGGACGGGGCATAGGTGTTGAAACGCTTGCCGTCACTGCGCACGCCGCGCAAGACATGGCCCTCGATGGTGACCTTGGCAATCTGGCCTTGCCGCACCTCCTCGATAAACTGGGAGTAATCGACCTGGGCCTGGGCGGTTTGCCGGGCACTGAACTGATTGAACACCGTCATCAGGATCAGCGCGATCACTAACCAAATGGCAATGTTCTTGAAAAGATTGTTCATCTCATTCCTCTATACGCGACAACTCGCGTCGCAAGCCCCAACTTAGTCCAAATTACGCGCCGCTTCAATCAGTTCGCGTCCTAGCAGATAAACCTCTGGGCTGCGCTCACGCGAGGCCTTCGGTTTGCGCACGGCCACCGTCTTGAAATGGCCACGCATCGCCTTCATAAAGGCCTCGAAACCTTCGCCTTGAAAGACCTTGACCAAGAATATGCCATGAGGTTGCAACCAAGTGGCGGCAAAATCCAGGGCCAACTCGACCAGATAATAACTTTTGGCCTGGTCGGCGGGGGCAATCCCTGTGATGTTGGGGGCCATATCGCAAATTACAAGGTCGACCGGCCGACCGTCGAGCCCAGCCTCCAATGCCTGAAGGATCTCCTGCTCGGTAAAATCGCCCTGGATGAATTCCACCCCGGGAATCGGCGCGACTTCCAGCAGGTCGAGTCCGACGATCCGGCCCTGCCCCTTCAGCCGCTCGGCCGCGACCTGACACCAGCCACCGGGCGCAGCGCCGAGGTCGACCACGGTCATGCCCGGCCGGAACAGGCGATCGCGGTCATCGATCTCCATCAGCTTGAACGCAGCGCGGGAACGATAGCCCTGGGCCTGGGCCTCGCGGACATAGAAATCGTGGACATGGCGATGATGCCAGGCCCGGGTCTTGCTGCTACGCTTCATGTACTATTCGCCCTTTTTGGCAGCAACCATCATGTTCGAACTCGATCCCGCCCAGCGCAAATACCTCAAAAGCTTGGCACACAACCTAAAACCCGTGGTCATGATCGGCAATGCCGGCCTGACCGAAGCCGTGCTCAAGGAGATCGGCAATAGCTTGGCCGCGCACGAACTGATTAAGGTCCGCGTGCTGAACGACAACCGGGAAGAGCGGGAGGCTTGGCTCCAAGCGATCTGCGAAACAGTTGATTGCGCGCCGGTCCAGCACATCGGCAAGCTGCTCTTGGTCTACAAACCCGCCGCCAAGCCTCAGATCAAGTTGCCTTGAACGAGCGCCTGGTTCAGCCCTTAGCCTTGGCCACCAAGGCCAGGCCGAGCAGGCTTTGGATCAGATAGAGCACGCTGGACACGCCATGCCAGGCCTGAAAACGATCACGCACCAGGCTATGCATCACGTCCTGCGGCAGAGCCTGACCCTTGAGCTGCTCTAGAATGGGCTGAATGCCAAAGCGGCCGGCCAGCGTGATCAGCAGCATCGCCAGCACAATCCAGAAAAAGCCCTGCTTGAACGCGCGGCCGCCCAAGCGATTGAGCCGAAAGCTCAGCAGATAGGCCGCGGCCACGATACCGAAAGAGGCCGTCCACTTGAACATCTCGCCCGCTAGATGGCCGGCCAGCATTTTGTCGTCCAAGGCATTGAACAGCACCGGCGCGGCCAAGTAGCCAATGGCCCAAGTGCCGCCCACCCACAAGGCAAGCAGCCAGTTAGCCAGCAGATCGGGGAAATTTCTCACGACACTCAGAGGTAGTGGACGTCGACGATCTCGTAATGGCGGATGCCGCCGGGGGCATGGACATCGGCCACGTCGCCGGCGTATTTGCCGATCAGGGCGCGGGCAATCGGAGAGCTGACCGAGATCTTACCGGCCTTGATGTCGGCCTCGTCGTCGCCGACGATCTGGTAGCGCACCTCGTCGCCGGTCTCGGCATCGACCAGCTCGACCGTGGCGCCGAACACCACGCGACCCTCGGCATCGAGGTGGCGCGGGTCGATGATCTGGGCGTTGGCCAGCTTGCCTTCCAGTTCCTTGATCCGGCCCTCGATGAAGCCCTGCCGCTCCTTGGCCGCATCGTATTCGGCGTTTTCCGACAGGTCGCCGTGCGAGCGGGCCTCGGCGATGGCGGCGATCACGTTCGGCCGCTCGACCGACTTCAGGCGTTGCAGTTCCTCGCGCAGCAACTCGGCGCCGCGCACGGTCAGGGGAATCTTGCTCATGGACATCGTTCTCTCCCCAATCAGTTTAGGCGCCGATGCAAGGACTGTAGATCGTAGACGCTGATGCCGCGACGATCCTTCATACCCATGCAGGCAGCAAGACCGCCGGCCAAGGTTGTGAAGTAAGGGATACCGCCAGCCAGGGCTGCGGCACGGATGGAGTGGGAATCTTTCACCGCACGCTTGTCTTCCACCACATTGACGATGAAATCGATCTCGCGGTTTTTGATCATGTCGACCAGGTGCGGCCGGCCCTCGGCCACCTTGTTGACTTGGGTCACCGGCAGCCCTGCCGAAGAGATCGCCAACGCCGTACCGCGTGTCGCGAACAACTTGAAGCCGAGATCGTGCAACTCGCGGGCGATCTCGACCACTTTCGGATGCTCCGGGTCGCGCACCGACAGGCAGGCATTACCGCGCTTCGGCAGCTTCTCGCCGGCCGCATATTGCGCCTTGAGATAGGCCTCGCCGAAGGTCTCGGCCACGCCCATCACCTCGCCGGTGGATTTCATCTCCGGCCCGAGCATGGGATCGACGCCCGGGAATTTGCGGAACGGGAACACCGCCTCTTTGACCGAATAGTAAGGCGGCACGATCTCGTGCTCGACGCCCTGCGACTTCAGCGACTGACCGGCCATGCAGCGGGCGGCGACCTTGGCCAGCGGCCGGCCGGTGGCCTTGGACACATAAGGCACGGTGCGCGAGGCGCGCGGATTCACTTCCAGCACGTAGATGGTCTCGCCCTTGATCGCGAACTGCACGTTCATCAGGCCGATCACATTGAGCGCCTTGGCCATGGCCACGGTCTGCACACGCAATTGGTCCTGCATGGCCTTGGACAGGCTATAGGGCGGCAGCGAGCAGGCGGAGTCGCCGGAGTGGACGCCGGCCTGCTCGATGTGTTCCATGATGCCGCCGATCACCACCTCGCTGCCGTCGGACAGGGCATCGACGTCGACCTCGATGGCGTCGTTGAGGAAGCGATCGAGCAGCACCGGCGAATCGTTGGAGACCTTGACCGCCTCGCGCATGTAGCGCTGCAGGTCGGCCTCTTCGCGCACAATCTCCATGGCCCGGCCGCCCAGCACGTAGGACGGACGCACCACCAGCGGATAGCCGATCTCCTCGGCGTGGCGGATCGCCTCTTCCGGCGCCCGCGCGGTGCGGTTGGGCGGCTGTAGCAGGTTCAGTTCGTGCAGCATCTGCTGGAAGCGCTCGCGGTCCTCGGCCCGGTCGATCGCGTCCGGGCTGGTGCCGATAATCGGCACGCCGTTGGCCTCGAGATCGCGCGCCAGTTTCAGCGGCGTCTGGCCGCCGTACTGGACGATGACGCCGACCGGCTTCTCGATACGCACGATCTCCAGCACGTCCTCCAGGGTCAACGGCTCGAAATACAGCCGGTCGGAGGTGTCGTAGTCGGTGGACACGGTCTCCGGGTTGCAGTTGACCATGATGGTCTCGTAACCGTCTTCGCGCAGCGCCAGCGAGGCATGCACGCAGCAATAGTCGAATTCGATACCCTGGCCGATCCGGTTGGGACCGCCGCCCAGCACCATGATCTTGCGCTTGTCGGTCGGCTGCGACTCGCACTCCTCCTCGTAGCTGGAGTACATGTAGGCCGTGTGCGAGGCGAACTCGGCGGCGCAGGTGTCGACCCGCTTGTAGACCGGGTGCACTGCCACGTCCCAACGCTGCTTGCGCACCGCATGCTGGTCGGTGCCCAACAACTTGGCCAGCCGACGGTCGGAGAAGCCGTTGCGCTTGAGGACGAACAACTCATCCTTGCTCAGGCTGTTCAGAGCGCGGCCGGCCAGGGCCTGCTCTTGCTTGACGATGTCTTCGATCTGGGCCAGGAACCAGGGGTCGATCTTGCAGTAGCTGAACACCTCGGCCTGGCTCATGCCCAAGCGGAAGGCATCGGCCACGTACCACAGGCGCTCGGGGCCGGGGTTGCCCAGCTCGGCCTCGATCTCGCCCTTGTCGGCCGACTTCTCGTCGAAGCCGTCGACGCCGGTCTCCAGGCCGCGCAGGGCCTTCTGCAGCGATTCCTGGATGGTGCGGCCGATGGCCATGACCTCGCCGACCGACTTCATCTGCGTGGTCAGCCGGTCATTGGCCTGGGGAAACTTCTCGAAGGCGAAACGCGGCACCTTAGTCACCACGTAGTCGATCGAGGGCTCGAACGAGGCCGGGGTGGCGCCGCCGGTGATGTCGTTCTTCAACTCGTCCAGGGTGTAGCCGACCGCCAGTTTGGCCGCCACCTTGGCGATCGGGAAGCCGGTGGCCTTGGACGCCAGGGCCGAGGAGCGCGACACCCGCGGGTTCATCTCGATCACGATCATGCGGCCATCGGCCGGGTTGATGGCGAACTGCACGTTGGAGCCGCCGGTGTCGACACCGATCTCGCGCAGCACCGCGATCGAGGCGTTACGCATGATCTGGTATTCGCGGTCGGTCAGGGTCTGGGCCGGGGCCACGGTGATCGAATCGCCGGTGTGCACCCCCATGGGGTCGAGGTTCTCGATCGAGCAGACGATGATGCAGTTGTCCGCCTTGTCGCGCACCACCTCCATCTCATACTCTTTCCACCCGATCAACGATTCCTCGATCAGCAGTTCGCGGGTCGGCGATGCCTCCAGGCCGCGCTCGCAGATCGTGGCGAATTCTTCCATGTTGTAGGCAATGCCGCCGCCGGTGCCGCCCATGGTGAAGGACGGCCGGATGATGACCGGGAAGCCGATGCCGGCCTGGACCTGGACCGCCTCTTCCATCGAATGGGCGATGCCGGAACGGGCCGAACCGAGGCCGATCTTGGTCATCGCCTCCTTGAACAGCTGGCGATCCTCGGCCTTGTCGATGGCATCGCGGTCGGCGCCGATCATCTCGACGCCGTGTTTTTCCAACACGCCATGCTTGGCCAGGTCGAGCGCACAGTTCAGCGCGGTCTGGCCGCCCATGGTCGGCAACAAGGCATCCGGCTTTTCCTTCTCGATGATCTTTTCCACCGTCTGCCAGTTGATCGGCTCGATGTAGGTGGCATCGGCCATGCCCGGGTCGGTCATGATGGTGGCCGGGTTGGAGTTGACCAGGATCACCCGGTAACCCTCTTCCTTCAGTGCCTTGCAGGCCTGGGCGCCTGAATAGTCGAACTCGCAGGCCTGACCGATGATGATCGGACCCGCGCCAATAATCAGGATGCTTTCGATGTCTGTGCGCTTAGGCATGTTGCGCCTTGTTGTCTTGCATGAGCTTGATGAAGCGATCGAACAGGTAGGCCACATCGTGCGGGCCGGGGCTCGCCTCGGGGTGCCCCTGGAAGCTGAAGGCCGGCACGTCGGTGCGGGCGATGCCTTGCAGCGAACCATCGAACAGGGAGACGTGGGTGGCCTTCACATTCTGCGGCAAGCTGACGGGGTCGACGGCAAAGCCATGGTTCTGGCTGGTAATCATCACCCGCTTGCTATCCAGGTCCTGCACCGGATGATTCGCGCCGTGGTGCCCGAACTTCATCTTCACAGTGCGCGCGCCACTCGCCAGCGCGAGTAGTTGGTGGCCAAGGCAGATACCGAAGGTCGGAATCGCACGCGACAGAAATTCGCCGATTGCGGCAATCGCATAGTCGCAAGGTTCAGGATCACCGGGGCCATTGGACAGGAAAATCCCGTCGGGATTCAGCGCCAACACCTCGGCCGCCGGCGTTTGCGCCGGCACCACCGTCAACTTGCAGCCGCGGCTCGCCAGCATGCGCAAGATATTGCGCTTCGCACCGAAGTCGTAGGCCACCACCTGAAAGGTCGGCTCGGGCGGCGTCACGAAGCCCTTACCCAGGGCCCATTCGCCCTCAGACCATGGCTGCCGCGTAGCACAACTAACGACCTTGGCCAGGTCCATGCCCGCCAAACCGGGGAAGGCCCGCGCCTGCGTCAAAGCCGCCGTCTCGTCGATATTGCCCGCCATGATGCAGCCATTTTGAGCACCTTTTTCGCGCAGCAAACGAGTCAGCTTGCGCGTATCTAAACCGGCGATGGCGACGACATTCTTCGACTTGAGATAGTCCGACAGCGTTTGTTGTTTACGGAAGTTGCTGGCAAGCAGCGGCAAGTCACGGACAACCAAGCCGGATGCGTGCACCTGGGCCGATTCCTCGTCTTCAAGGTTGGTGCCGGTATTGCCAATATGCGGGTATGTCAGGGTAACGATTTGCCGGCAATACGAGGGGTCAGTCAATATCTCCTGATACCCTGTCATCGCGGTATTGAAAACCACCTCGCCGACACCAATACCTTCAGCCCCGATGGAGTAGCCTTTGAGTATGGTACCGTCGGCAAGAGCTAGGATAGCTGGCAAGTACCTCGACAAGATCGCTCCCGACTAGACGTAAAAAACGGGGCGGCTTTCGCCCCCCCGCTTGATAGGATTCACACAGCCGAATGAATTATACGGCGCCCAGCCGAGCCACTCAACGGGGCGCCTGACATGGGCTTCTACAAATAAAAACCCCCTAGGCTTTCACCTAGGGGGTTTGATGGGAGAGTCTGACGATGACCTACTTTCACACGGGTAATCCGCACTATCATCGGCGCTGGAGTGTTTCACGGTCCTGTTCGGGATGGGAAGGTGTGGTGCCACTCCGCTATGGTCGTCAGACATAACTGAGATCGGCCGCGCGATGCGACCGACGCAATCTGGTTTGTCTGTTGTTAACAGCTGGGAAGAAGGTTTTATTGGGTTTGATTGCGTGGCAGACCACGCATAACCATTAAGCGGCAACCACTTAAGGTTATAGGGTCAAGCCGCACGGGCAATTAGTATCGGTTAGCTTAACGCATTACTGCGCTTCCACACCCGACCTATCAACGTCGTAGTCTTCGACGACCCTTTAGGGGGATCAAGTCCCCGGGAGATCTTATCTTCAGGCAAGTTTCACGCTTAGATGCTTTCAGCGTTTATCTCTTCCGCATTTAGCTACCCGGCGATACCACTGGCGTGATAACCGGTACACCAGAGATGCGTCCACTCCGGTCCTCTCGTACTAGGAGCAGCCCCCGTCAAATCTCCAACGCCCACGGCAGATAGGGACCAAACTGTCTCACGACGTTTTAAACCCAGCTCACGTACCTCTTTAAATGGCGAACAGCCATACCCTTGGGACCGGCTACAGCCCCAGGATGAGATGAGCCGACATCGAGGTGCCAAACTCCGCCGTCGATGTGAACTCTTGGGCGGAATCAGCCTGTTATCCCCAGAGTACCTTTTATCCGTTGAGCGATGGCCCTTCCATACAGAACCACCGGATCACTAGGACCTGCTTTCGCACCTGCTCGACTTGTCGGTCTCGCAGTTAAGCTCTCTTATGCCCTTGCACTATCAACACGATTTCCGACCGTGTCTAGAGAACCTTCGTACTCCTCCGTTACACTTTGGGAGGAGACCGCCCCAGTCAAACTGCCTACCATGCACTGTCCCCCGCCCGGATTACGGGCGCAGGTTAGAACCTCAACGACACCAGGGTGGTATTTCAAGGTTGGCTCCACGATGACTGGCGTCACCGCTTCACAGCCTCCCACCTATCCTACACAAGTCCCGTCAAAGTCCAATGCAAAGCTACAGTAAAGGTTCATGGGGTCTTTCCGTCTAGCCGCGGGGAGATTGCATCTTCACAAACACTTCAATTTCGCTGAGTCTCAGGAGGAGACAGTGTGGCCATCGTTACGCCATTCGTGCGGGTCGGAACTTACCCGACAAGGAATTTCGCTACCTTAGGACCGTTATAGTTACGGCCGCCGTTTACCGGGGCTTCGATCAAGAGCTTGCACCCCATCACTTAACCTTCCGGCACCGGGCAGGCGTCACACCCTATACGTCCACTTTCGTGTTTGCAGAGTGCTGTGTTTTTATTAAACAGTCGCAGCCACCATTTCACTGCAACCCCGTCGAGCTCCAGACGCAAGGTCCTTCACCCTACAAGGGCACACCTTCTCCCGAAGTTACGGTGTCAATTTGCCGAGTTCCTTCTCCTGAGTTCTCTCAAGCGCCTTAGGATTCTCACCCTGCCCACCTGTGTCGGTTTGCGGTACGGTCTTCGTTAACCTGAAGCTTAGAGGCTTTTCTTGGAAGCAGGGCATCAATCACTTCGCAGCACAAGGCCGCTCGTCGTCACGCCTCAGCTAAGCCGCACGGATTTGCCTATGCAGCACGCCTACACGCTTGAACCGGGACATCCAACACCCGGCTGACCTAGCCTTCTCCGTCCCCCCATCGCAGTTAACGAAGGTACAGGAATATTGACCTGTTTCCCATCAGCTACGCATCTCTGCCTCGCCTTAGGGGCCGACTCACCCTACGCCGATGAACGTTGCGTAGGAAACCTTGGGCTTCCGGCGAACGGGCTTTTCACCCGTTTTATCGCTACTCATGTCAGCATTCGCACTTCTGATACCTCCAGCATCCCTCACAGGACACCTTCACAGGCCTACAGAACGCTCCTCTACCACGCATACATAGTATGCATCCCAAGCTTCGGTTATGTGCTTAGCCCCGTTACATCTTCCGCGCAGGACGACTCGACCAGTGAGCTATTACGCTTTCTTTAAAGGATGGCTGCTTCTAAGCCAACTTCCTGGCTGTCTTAGCCTTCCCACTTCGTTTACCACTTAGCACATCATTTGGGACCTTAGCTGTGGGTCTGGGTTGTTTCCCTCTTGACACCGGACGTTAGCACCCGATGTCTGTCTCCCGTAAAACGACTCTCCGGTATTCGGAGTTTGCTATCGCGGGGTAGATCTAAGTGACCCCCCCAACGATTACAGTGCTCTACCCCCGGAGGCCTATTACGAGGCACTACCTAAATAGTTTTCGAGGAGAACCAGCTATTTCCGGATTTGTTTAGCCTTTCACCCCTATCCACAGCTCATCCCCTAGTTTTGCAACACTAGTGGGTTCGGTCCTCCAGTGCGTGTTACCGCACCTTCAACCTGGCCATGGATAGATCATCCGGTTTCGGGTCTACGCCCAGCTACTGAACGCCCTGTTCAGACTCGCTTTCGCTACGCCTCCCCTATTCGGTTAAGCTCGCAACTGAACGTAAGTCGCTGACCCATTATACAAAAGGTACGCAGTCACCCCATAAAGAGGCTCCCACTGTTTGTATGCATGCGGTTTCAGGATCTATTTCACTCCCCTCCCGGGGTTCTTTTCGCCTTTCCCTCACGGTACTGGTTCACTATCGGTCGATCACGAGTATTTAGCCTTGGAGGA